>DATGFS010000039.1 GCA_035308905.1 bacterium
GGTCCGGCCGGCCCCACCGCCGGCCGCCGGCCCCGCGCAGGCGGACGGAAGGGGAGCCGAGCGACGGCGTGGAACCAAAATTCCCCGCGCACATTTCGCTACGAGCGGCCGTGCGATCTATGAGTTCGGGCATGGAGGAGAGCGAATCCGCATGTCCACGGGGTCCTGGGGACGGCGTGCCACTACGGCGTTGGCCATTCTGGCGGCCGCCGTGGTCGCCTCCGGCTGCCAGGGACGGGTCGGCGTCACGGGCGCCAAGGTCGACCTGCGGCTGCCGCCGCCGCAGGAGGTCGAAATCCCGCTCGTGACCGACGAGAACGAGCGGCCGATCGTCCCGGACGCGGTCGAGGGCAAGAAGGTCTTCGAGGCGAACTGCGCCGTCTGCCACGGCGCGAACGGCGACGGCAGCGGGCCGATGGCGGCGACGCTCACGGCGCCGGACAAGGACGTGCTGACCGCGCTGCTCGGCGTCTTCCACATCGAGCTGCACCGGCCGCCCCTTCCGAGCAAGCCGATCAACTTCCACAACCGCGATCTCGAGGCGGTGATCACGCCGGCGATCATGTACGAGACGGTGACCGGCGGCCGCCCGCACACCGCGATGCCGGCGTTCGGGCCGGAGGCGTCGTTCGGCGCGAACAAGGCGCAGACGCTCACCAACGCCGAGCGGTGGGACGCCAACGTCTACGAAATGATGTTTCGCACGTCGCCCGGGGAGTTGAGCGCCGCCAAGCAGTTGTACGGCCAGCAGTGCGCAGTATGTCACGGCATGAACGGCGACGGCAAGGGCCCGCGCGGTCCGGAAATGGCGGCGCAGCTCTGGTCGTGGGCGCGTAACGAGGGGTCCGGCATCTTCACGGACCGCAACTACATGGTGCAGCGCGATCCGAGCCAGATCTCGAATGCGATCCTCGACGGGCACGGCCAGATGCCGTCGTTCCGCGGGAAGCTCACAAAGCAGCAGCTCGACGGACTCGTGGACTACGTCTACACGTTCTTCTACAAGCATCCGCCGATCAAATGACCCCGCCGTCGCGGAGCCGGGATTGGCGGAGTATGATGACGCGTGGGGGCCATTAGGAGGCGGGTGAGGCGATGAAGTTGGATCGGCGGCGGCTCATCAAGACGCTCACGGCGATTCCCATCGTCGGGGGCATTCTCGTGATCCTCTCGCCGCTGCTGCGGTACCTCAAGCCCAACGACGGCCCGTTTCAGATCAACATGACCGCGGGCGACACGCCGTCCGGCGGCGCCCAGGTGGTCGGGTCCACCGCGACGCTCACGAAGCCGTGGGACTACTTTTACTTCACGTACATCCAGTCGTACCCGCAGTATGACGTAGACGGCTCCAAGAAGGCGAACATCGCGGGCGTCGCGCTCAAGCTGCCGCAGAAGGTCAAGTTCGTCAACGCCTCGGGCTACGTCGGGTTCGACGGCGAGACCGACGTCGTACTGTTCCAGCGCATCTGCCCGCACCTGGGATGCATCTTCAACTTCATCCCGGACTGGCACGAGG
>DATGFS010000040.1 GCA_035308905.1 bacterium
GTTTAGCGAGGGGTCGGACCCGTGGGCCGGCAGCCAGACTGTGACCGAAGCCGGCGGCACCGCCGGGGCGACGTTGAACCACGCGCGCGGCGCGAGCGCCTCGCCGTAAGGGAAACTCAGTGGTGCGCCGGGGCCCGGCCGAACGGCCGGGCCCCGGCGTGTGCCACTCGTTCGCCTAGGCGTTTGACAGTCACATTTCCGGGCTCTTCTGGGCACCTTAAAGGGCGACGGAGAGGGCAACAGAACCTGATCTCGACTGCGCCCGGGGGTGTAAAAGACGTGTTCAGGCGTAACGGTGCCAAGCGCTTCAATGACGAGCGGGGCTTTACGCTCATCGAGTTGATGATCGTCATCCTGGTGATCCTCGTCCTCGCCGCCATTCTGATGCCGCAATTCGGGCTGGCGCGCGAGCGGGCCCGAAAGGCCACGTGCGTCAGCAACCAGCGCAACCTCGAGACCGCCGTGGCCCTGTGGGAAACGGACAATCCGGGACCGACGCTCGGGCAGGGTGAAATGAGCGCGACGTCGGTGCCGACCGCGGCCACGCTCTCGACCACCCCGGTGTATACGCCGGTGAGCTCGTACAAGGAGCCGGATGACACGGGCGTCACGCAGACGAACGGCGCCGACTACTTCCTCTCGGCCGGCGGGACCACGCCGAACAGCATGGCGCCGTCGTACGGGCACGTGATCTGCATCTTCGCCTTCGCTCCCGGCACCAACCCCGATCCGTGGGGCGGCGTCGGCCCGGCGGCCGAGCAGGGTACCGCCGGAGCGGGCCTCAACCACGCGCGTGGGGCGTCCGCGTCGCCGTAGGGACTCCCACGGGTGAGCGGCATCCGGGTTGAGACCGGCGCGCTTCCGGCGATGCTCGCGGTGGGCACGGCCGCCGTGGTGCTGCCGTTCCTCGTTGTGCCCGCTTGGTACGACGCCTACTACTGGCCGAAGGTCTGCCTGCTCTATGCCGCCGTCGCGGCCGGCGCGCTGTCGTTGCTGCGGACGAACGGCGGAGCGTGGCTGCGCGATCTCGGCGCGCCGATCGGCGCCGCGCTTGGGGCGTGGCTCGGCGCGCTGACTCTGGCCACGGCACTGTCGGTCAACCCGCTGCTCAGCTTCGTCGGCGACGATTACCGGTACGAGGGGCTGCTCACGTGGCTCGCGTACGGCGCGCTCGCCGCGGTCTCGGCCAGCACACTGCGGAACCCGCGCCGCCTCCGCGCGATCCTTGGACTGATCCTCGCCGCCGCCGGTGTCATGAGCGCGATCGCCCTCCTCCAGCACGTGGGCATCTCGCCGGTGCCGGCGGACCTGATGCGGCGCGCCTGGATTCGCGCCTCGGGGACGACCGGGAGCCCCCTCGCGCTCGGAGCGTACGCGGTGCTGCTGCTCCCGTTGATCGTCGGCGTGTACGCGGAGAGCCGCCGGGGCCGGCAGGTGGCCTACGGCGCGCTCGCCGCCGCGCTGTACGCGGCGCTTATCGCGACCGAAGCCCGCGCCGGCTGGGGCGCGCTGGCGGTCGGGCTCGCCGTCTGGGGGGTCACCTCGGGGAAGGCCGCGGTCCGCGCCGCCGCGCGGCCGCTGGTGGTGCTCGCCGTCGTGTGCGCCGCCGTGACACCCGCCGTGCTGCTGACCGGATCCCACGCCGCGCTCGGCCACGTGTCCGACGCGGGCAGCGCCGCATCGCGCGTGTTTATCTGGAGGACCGCCGCGCCGCTGGTTGCGGCGCGTCCGGTGTTTGGGTGGGGTCCCGACACTCTCTCGCAGATCTACCCCGCCTACGGCACGCCCGCATTTGTGCGCGTGTTCCCGGAGGCCGCGATGCAGCACATCGTGGTGGACCGGCCCCACAACGATGTGCTCCAGCAGGCGATCTCGGCCGGCCTGGTGGGTCTGGCGGCATATCTGTGGTTCTGGTACATGCTGTTCTACACGGCGTGGAAGACGGCGCGGGCGCGCGCGCACGGCGACCATGGACTCCGGCGCGGAGACGACCGGCGATCGCCTCTGGTCGATCCCGCTGTGATCGGACCGGGACTCGCCGGCGGTTTCGCCGCGTACTTTGCCCAGCTGCAGCTGTCCTTCAGCTACGTGAGCGTCGCGCCCCTGTTTTGGGTGCTCGTCGGCGCGATCGCGGCGCTCCGCCCGCGCGTCGTCTGGGGCGGACGGCTCCGGAGCGGCCCGACCGGCGTCTAAAACGCGCCGCCGCACGGCATAACCCTCACTGCGACCATGCGTACGCGTATGCGGTTTATGAGAGGTTTGTCCGCGATTCGTCCGATCCCGCGGGACGAGCGCGGCTTTACGCTGATCGAGGTCATGATCGCCATCGTCCTGATGATGGTCGGCCTGCTCGCCGCGGCCGACTCGTTTCCCCGCCTGATGGCGATGTCGCTCTACGGGAAAGACCAGACGCGCGGCGGGAATCTCGCGCAGCAGCAGATGGAGATCTACCGGAACATGACGGCGTCGGCCCTGTCGTCGCTCGCCGGCGACTACGGGACCCTGGCCAGCGGCTACTTCGACCAGAACGGGGCCGCGACGACCCAGGCCGCCGCGTATTTCACCCGGGACGTGCAGATCCAGTACTGGGCGTGGGTCCCCGCCAGCAGCGCCTTCGCCAAGCCGGCGAGCCCGTACGTGACCCCAACCGGCGCCTACGTGTACCATGTGTCCGTCGCGACGCACTGGCTCGTGCGCGGGCAGACGGCCTTCACCACGAGCGGATCCACGAAGGGGTGCGTGACCTCGGGGGTCTCCTCGGCGGTGGGACTCGGCTGCGTCACCCTCAGCAGCTTCGTGACGCCGTGAACCGCATGGGGACGAACCGTCGCATCCCGCGCATGAGGCCGTCCGGCGACGGCGGCATGACGCTGATCGAGCTGATGGTCGTGGTTGCCATCGTGTCGGTGACCTCGAGCGCCATGTTCTCGCTGCTGTTCGCGGGGCTCAAGACCTACTGGAAGGGCGACGCCGCCTCGCAGGTGCAGCAGGGCGCCCGCATCTCGGTCGACCGCCTGACGCGGGACCTGCGGCAGGCGCGGCGGCTCATCACCGGGGTGACGGAGACGGTGGGCGCGACGTCCGTCACGTTCAGCACCGGCTGCACCACCCCGCAGATCAGCATGGCCCTGCCGCACCTGGCGTCGGTCTCGCTGGCCGACGGCTCGACGATCTTTGCGCCGGATGCCAACGCCTCGGGCGTCCTTCCGTACGACGGCTGGTACGTCTCCTATTATCTCGCGGCCTCGGCCGATGGGGCGACGCCCGACACCGCCGGTCCGTACCTCATCCGCGCCTCGTACGACATCAAAAACAATACCCTGGCGCTCGCGAACGTGGCAGGCAACGTCACGGCACTCGCCTTCAACCCCGGCGGCGCCTGTCCCACCACGTCGACCCGCGAGTTCACGGTGCAGGTAACGGCGTCGCAGACCCAGACCGGCCAGAACGTGTCGTCGCAGACCATCGTGACCGACGACGTGACGCTGCGGAATCAGTGATGCACACGGCGCGGCGGGGGATCGTGGCGGCACCGCGGCCGGCAGCGGGCGAGCGGGGCACGGCGCTCGTGACCGCCCTCATCATGCTGACCATTATGGGGTTCTTCCTCTTCGGTTTTCAGATGATCAACCGGAACGAGCTTGGCTTCGCGGCGTACAGCCGCAACAGCGCGCTCTCGCTCGGCGTCGCGGAGGCCGGCGTCCAGGAGGCCATCAAGCGGCTGAACATGTTCGGGGCGGCGCCGGGGAGCACGTGCTTCGTCAACAGCCTCACGTCGGGCGCCGCGTGTTCGGGCAGCACCTCGACGCCCAACGCGAACACGGTCGCGTATCAGGCGCGGCTCTCCAGCGATGCCGCCATCTTTCCGATCCTCTCGCTCGCGTCCGTCAACGGCGCGCCGCGGGGGGTGCGCATCTACATGCAGGCGGTGTACAAGACAGGATTCGGCAACACGATCATCGGCCCGCAGGTGACGTTCCAGGGCGACGCCTCGCCCATCACCGGCGACACCTACGCCGATACCTCGACGGTGTTCGCCGACTACGGTTCCAAATCGCCGCAGCCGGGCGCGGGCGCCACCGCCACGAACCTCACCAGTCCGCAGGTGCTGTCCGGCACGACGATCGACGCGGGCAACGGCGCCAACGAGCACGGGCCCTTCACGTACGAATGCGCGAGCAACTCCGCGAGCGAGGTCGCGCCCACGCCGTGCCCGCGCAAGACAGACACGAACGGCAACGCCGTGCCCGTCAACTGGCACCCGATGACGCCGCTCGGGATGACCAGCGCCGATTTCACTGCGCTCATAAATCAGTGCCACACGGGCTGCGGCGCCCTCGGCGTGACGATCGTGCAGGCGACGCAGAGCAACATCGGCGTCACGTACACTCCGGTCTCCTACACACCGTCGTACTGGAGCTTCTCCGGCGCCAACAGCAGGGTGTTCCTCGCCGTGCTGTCGCAGCCGGTCTGTGTGACCGCCGGCGCGGTCGCCGTGCCGTCGGGCGGATCGTGCGGCCCCGGGGGCCACTATTACGGCCAGACGAGTTCGACGATGCGGTACCTGGATTGGGGGCTCGTGCAGGACGATCTGACGCGCGGCTCGGCGCAGACGTTCTTCCAGTCGCCCTCCTGCACGGCGCCGTGCGCGAACGCCGGCTATCAGAACGGCATCCGGTACGTCCCGCTGCTGCCGGCCGAAAACGTGCCGGGCCTCGCGTGCCAGCAGAACGTGAACCCGGGGACCAACGTCTTCGATCAAGTGAACACCGGCGACGGCATTTCCTGCTCGTCGCCGATCTCGACGATCGACCAGACGACCGTGACGTTCAGCGGGACCAAGAGCAGCCCCCAAAGCCTGGTGATCGACAACGCCGGGTCCGGGATCGTCCACATCAACGGCTCGCTCAACGGCAGCAGCACGCTCAACTGCTCCAACACGAACTTCAACAACTACAACTGGGGCGTCATCTTCGCGACCGGCGACATCGACATCGCCGCCAACACCGTGTTCACCGGGATCATCTACACGCCGGGGAACGTGTACACGCACGGCACCGTCCTGCTCCAGGGCGGCATTTTCTCGTCCAACGATCCCTCGACCGGCACGCAGGTGAACCAGGTCGACGATCTCGGCACCGTCAATTTTTGCGGCGGCTCGAGCTCGCAGATCGTGCTGAACCCGCAGTTCTTTACCTTTAACGTACTGACGTGGCAGGACCGGCCGCTCGGAGAGCCGTGATCTGCGACTCAAAGGGGACGTGATACAATGGCACGGCACAACGGGGCGGTTGGGGTCGACATCGGCAGCGCGGCGATCAAGGTCGTCGAGCTGTCGGGCGACGGGCGGGCCGACGGCGGCGGAACGGTGGTGCGGGCGGCGGCGTCCGCGCCCACGCCGCCCGGCGCGATCGAAGAGGGCCGGATCGCCGACGTCGCGGCGGTGGGCCGCGCGCTGCGCGATCTCGTCCAGGGCGCGGGGATCAAGACCCGCCGCGCGGTCGCCGCGGTGAACGGCCAGGTCGCCCTGATGCGCGAGGTCCGCATGCCGCAGGTGTCGCGGGACGAGATCCGCCAGGCCGCGCGCTTCGAGGTGGAGCGGTATCTACCGTATCCGATCGCCGAGGTGACCTTCGACACGGTCGTCGTGGGCGAAAACCGCGAGGGCGAGAGCGGCAAGGTGGACGTGCTCGTCGTGGCCGCACGTACGGACGTGCTGCGCCAGCACGCGGCGGCGCTCCAGGCCGCGGGGCTCGAGCCGGTCGTCCTCGAGGTCGAGCCGCTCGCGGTGGTCCGCGCGGTGTCACCCCGCGCGGCGTCCGAGCACGTGACCGCCTGCATCCATCTCGGCTCGAGCGTGACGATGATTCTCGTCGCGGAGGGGGAAGTACCGCGGGTCATCCGCACCGTGGCCTTCGGCACGGCGCAGCTGCTGGAGGCGGCCGCCTCCCGGCTCGGGGCGACCGGTGAGGCGCCGGAGGTGCTGCAGGCGCGTCTCGCCGCGGTGAGCGCGGGCGACGACGTGCCGGGCCTGCGGGAGGCGATCGACGACAGCCTCTCCTCGCTCGTGACCGAGATCCGCCGGTCGCTCGAGTACTACGGCGGACGCTACCGCGCGGCCGTGCCGGATCGTGTCGTGGTCACCGGCGGCGGGGCGGCGCTGCCCGGGATCACCGCGTCATTGACCTCGGCGCTGGACATGCCCGTCGAGCTCGGCGATCCGTTTCCGGCGCTCGGCGGGTTCCCGCAGACGGGGGCGGCCGACGCGGGCCCGGCGTACGCCGTGGCGGCCGGTCTCGCGCGGCGGGGGGTAGACGAGCCGTGATCCGGATCAACCTTCTTCCACAGCGCCGGCGGCGCCGGCTGATCCCGGAGTCGGGCGTTGTCATCGTGGCCATCCTCGTGATCGGCGCGCTCGCCGCGTCCTACGCGTGGGAAACCTGGCGGAACCGCCAGGTCGCGGCGGAGACCGCGGCGATCAACCAAAAGCTCGTGGTCGTCCGCCGCCAGGTGGCCGAGGTGCTGGCCCTGGAAGCCAAGATCGACGAGCTCAAAGCGCGGGAGAACCTCCTCCAATCGCTTGAAGCGCGGGAGGTCCCATGGTCGGAGATGCTGGTCGATCTCGCCGAGCGGACGCCGCGCGACGCCTGGCTGGGGAGCGCCGCCGTCGGCAATACGCCCGGCGGGCTGGCGTTGACCCTGTCGGGGTCGGCGATGTCGTACACGTCGGTGGCGCACTTCATGACGGCCCTCGGCGCATCGCCGTACTACAGCGACGTTGACCTTTCGGCGGCCCAGCGCTCCACTGTCGGCGCGAGCTCGGTGGTGCAGTTCGGCTTGTCCCTCGCCATGCGGCCGCTGCCGCTGCCGCTGCCTGCCGCGGCGCAGCCGGCGGGGGCGCCGCAGAAGCCGGCCGCCCCGGAGCCCTCCCGATGAATCGCCGCGAACGCCTTATGCTCATGGTCGCGATCGTCCTGCTCGGCGGGATCATTTTCAAGTTTTTCATCCACGACCCGGCGCAGGCCGAACACGACACGCTGGTCGCGGCGCGCGACAGCGCCGCCGCGGAACTCACCAAAGACCAGCAGATCGTCGCGCGCGCGGAACACGCGCGGCAGGAATACGAGCGGCTGCGTGCCTACATCGCGACGATGGAACAGAAGCTGCCGCCGCGCAAGGAGATTCCGGCGCTGCTGACGGCGATGGAACAGTTCACGAAACAGGTCGGCGTGACGCTGGCCAGCATCCATCCCGGCACGTTGACGGCCGTGAACGCCGCGCCCGCGGGGGCGCAGGGCCAGACGCCGGCCAGCCAGACGCCGGCCAGCCAGACGCCGGCCGGCCAGACGCCGGCCGCCGGATCGCGACAGAAGCCCGCGCGGACGCTGGCCTACTCGTCCATGCCGGTTGATCTGCTGCTGAGCGGCACGTTCGCACAGACCGTCGACTACCTGAAGCAGCTGCGGAACTTTCCGAGGCTCATCATCGTCGACTCGGTGTCGCTCTCGCCGCAGACGCTTCCGAAACTCAATGTGACGATTCGGGCGGAGATGTATACTCTTGGAACGCCGTCCACGCAGACGGGGGGAACGCACTAACGTGGCGCGCCTTCGGGAGTTCATCGGCAAACACCGGGCCGCGGCCGTGATCGTCGCGGTTGCCGCGGCCGCGTTGGCGGGCTGGCGGATCTACGCCATGCTGGGGGCAGGCGCCCCCGCGGCGCCGAGATCCGTGGTGCAGCCGGCAGCACCTCCCGCGCCCGCCGCGCACCTTTCCGGTGCGGCGGCGCCGGCCGCGCCGGGCGCACCGTCGTCAGGCGCGTCGACCGGTTCCCCGGCGGCAGGCTCGACGACCGCCGTCGCTCCGGGCGTCCGCGCGCCTGCCGCGCCGTCGACGGCACCGGTGGCATCGGGCGCGCCGCCGAGTACGGGCCGCGCCGACCCATTCGCGCCGCTGGCCACCCCAGGTGGCGGCAGCCCGGCGAGCATCAACCCGCCGCTGCCTCCGGTGCCGCCGCTCGCGCCGGGCTCGTTCGGGCCGTCCGCGTCCACCGGAGCGGGCTCGGCCCTGCCGGGCCTTCCCGGCACGCCGGGCACGCATGGGCAGTTTCAGCTTACCGGCATTGTGCTGGGTCCGTCCGCGGTCGCCATCCTCAACGACGGCGCGGGTTCGTATATTGTGGAACCGGGAGACACCGTGACACCGGGCGTCCGGGTGGTGGCGATCGACGCCCAGAATCAAACCGTCACGCTCACCTCGAAGGATCAATCGTGGCAGCTTCGGCTTGAGGGGGGGACGAGTCGATGAGTCAGGCACGCGGGGCCTTCGGATCGAGGCTGTTGCCTCGCGCCGTGGTGGGGGGAGTCGTTCTGGCGCTGATGTGCGCCGCCCTACCGGCCGGGGCGTTTGCTCAGGCCGCGGCGCCGGTCACCGTGCAGCGCGTGAATGTTGTGGAAGAAGCGGGCGCGGTGGAGATCGGGATCGAGGCGACGGGGCCGGTGGGCTACCGCACGATGGTGCTCGACGATCCCGTTCGGTATGTGATCGATCTGCCCGCGGCCAAGAACGGCAGCGGCCGGCCGACGCAGCGGGTCGGCGTGGGCGCGCTTCAAACCGTGCGGGTGGGACAGGTGACCGACACGCCGCCGGTCACCCGGGTCGTGCTCGACTTGTCGCAGG
This sequence comes from bacterium, assembly GCA_035308905.1. NCBI lineage: Bacteria > bacterium. The sequence continues at coordinate 8,680 of DATGFS010000040.1, forward strand.
CGGTGCAGTGGTCGGTGCGCCACCCGTCGGCCGAGGTCGTCGTCGTACGTCTCGCCGTGCCCGAGGCCCACGGCCCGGCCGTGAGCCCCTGGAGCGGTGGTGCGGCGGCGTCCACCGGAACGCGGTCCGGGGCCACGACCGATGCCGGTTCCGCCGCGCCCGCGCCGGAACGGCCCTGGGGCGCCCGTGTTGACGCGGGTGTCTCCCCGGCGCCGGGAGCGCAGGCATCCGGAGGCGGCGGTCCGAGCGCCGACAGCGTGAGGGCTGGACCCCCCGCCGGCGTGCCGGGGATCGTCGTCGCGCAGCAGTCGAGCGGTACCGGCCGGCTCTTGACCCTGGACCTGCGCGACGCGCAGCTCGGTGATGTCCTCGACGCGCTCGCGCGGTTGTGCGGCCTCAACGTGGTCACGGACGCCTCGGTGAGCGGCGCCCGGGTGACCGTGCATCTCGTCGGCGTGACGTGTGAAGAGGCGCTGCGCTTCGTGCTCGACGCCAACGGCCTCGGGTACCGGCGGGTCGGGGAGACGTTGATCGTGCAGCCGATTGCGCGGCTCACGCCGCCTCCGCCCGGTCCCGTGATGCGCGTCTACCGCCTGCAGTATCTGCAGCCGCCGATCGACGCGCAGGAGGCGCTGGTGGGCGGGAACGGCGGCGGCGGCACGCTCACCGGCGGCGCCGGACCGGTCAAGAAGGACGTCGTCTCCTTGATCGCGCTGTTCGCCGGGACCGGCGCGCAGATCGTGTATGACGACCGGACGAATTCGCTCGTCGCGACCGGAACGCCGCCGCAGCAGGAGGCGGTCGTTGCGCTGCTGCGCCAGCTCGACGTGCCGATCCCGCAGGTCGTCGTACAGGCGCTGGTGGTCGATGTGACCGCCACCATGATCAAGAACCTGGGCATTACGTGGTCGATCTTCAACGGCTTCAACCTGACCGAAGCGGTGCCGGGCGCGGGTCAATTCGGGATCGGTCCGATTACACGGGACGCGCTCACCGCGAAGCTGCAGGCGGCGATTACGAACGGCAACGCGAAAGTGTTGAGCGACCCGCGCCTTTCGACGTACGACGGGCAGGAGGCTTTGATCTTCGCGGGCGATCAGATCCCGATCGTGAACACGACGACCTCGGGCAATCCGCCCGTGACCAGTCAAACGGTGACGTTTCAGCCGATCGGTGTGACGCTGAAGATCGTGCCGAAGATCAACTCCGACCGGACGATCAACGTGCTGGTGCACCCGCTCGTGACGACCGCGACGAGCTTTACGTCGGCGACGACGACCAACCCGAACGGCCTGCCGATCATCGCGGCCCGCGAAGCCGTGACCAGCCTGCGCGTCGGGGACGGGGATTCCGTCGTCCTCGGCGGCCTGATGCGGTACTCCGACGTCCGCAATCTACAGAAGATCCCGTTCCTCGGCGACCTGCCGTTTCTCGGGTCGCTGTTCCAGTTCGCGACGGTCAACCATTCAGAGTCGGAGGTCGTGATCGTCCTCACGCCGCGCATCGTGGCGACGGGGCAGCCGGTGCCGGTGCAGCAGCCGTAGCGGGCGGCAGGCACAGTCGGAGCAGGAGATGTTCCAGGGGAGACGCGTGGCGAGCAGCGTTGCCGGCGCGCTGCTGGCGGTCCTGATTGCCGCCGGCGCGCTGCCGGCGGCCGCCGCGGATCCGCACGGTCTGCTGACGGCCGGATGGCGCGCCTACCAGGCCGGGGACATGGCCGGCGCCGAGAGCGCCTTCACACGCGCCGCGGCCGTTTCGCCCGAGTCCGCGACCCCCGCCGTCTGGCTCGGCGCAGTGCTGGTGGTGCGCCGCGATCGCGCGGGCGCCCGGCGATGGTTTCAAACGGCGCTGCTGCGGCACCCGACCATGGCCGAGGCCGGTTACGCGGAGGCGTGGCTTTCGCGGCTGGGCATCGACACGGAACGGCCGCGCTGGCGCATCGGCACGCTCGAGGGGCTAGCGCAGTTCGTCCGCGCCTCGAACCCGCGGCTGTCCTGGGCACAGGCGCTATGGGTGGCGAACGCCATCCGGACCGCGGCGCGCGATGAGGGCGTTGACGAGCGGATCTTGGCGTCCGTGCTCTACATTGAGAGCCGGTTCGAGCACCAGTCGATCTCCCCGGCCGGGGCCGAGGGCCTCGGACAACTGATGCCGGAGACGGCGGCCGGCCTCGGGGTGGACCCGCGCGACCCCTGGCAGAACGTCCTGGGCGCCGCCCGGCTTCTGCGGGCCGACTACGGGGAACTCCGCAGCTGGCCGCTTACACTCGCGGCGTACAACGCCGGCAGCGGTGCGGTGCGGCGGTGGGGCGGCATTCCGCCGTACGCGGAAACCCAATGGTACGTGTGGGCGGTGCTGTGGGTCTACGATAGTCTCGGCGCATAAGCCCGGCGCAGCCGCGGAGCCGGCCCCCGCGGGGGGCCGGCTCCTTTTTCGAACTCTCGTCTTCGGGGCCCGGCGGCGGTCAGGCTACGGGGTTGCGGAACGGCTGGCCTGCCGCATCAACCGATCGGTGTCCTCGCTGGTGATCCACGTCTTCGACGTGTCGTGCACGAGGTAGCGGAGGTAGCCCGCGAGCGAGAGAAAGCGCGTCTCGGCCGAATACGCCTTCATACGGCTGACATCGGGAAGGCTGCCCGGATCAACGGCCGTCGCGTCCGCGACGACGGGCGACGCGGCGCCGCCCTGCGACGTGATCGGACCATCGGACGAGGTTGGAGACGCGGGTTGGAGGGGTGCGGCGCTCGCCGCCTTGAAGACCAGAATCGAGGCCACCGCGTCGTGATCGATGCCAAACGCAACGCCGGCACTGCCGTAGACGATGCCCGGGTACCCCTCGACGGTGCCGCGCGAGTAGACGTCGCCGAGGATGCGAACGACCTCGCTCAGCGGAGTACCGAGCGCGATCCCATCGACCCCGCCGAGCACGCTGTTGGTCGTAGCGACGGCCTGGACGATGTCGCCGTGCGCGTAGACCGTGATGCCGTAGCGATCGAACCCGTAGCCCAGCAGTCCGTTGCCGCCGGTCAGCCGTACGACGGACGGCGTGCCGAACCGGGTCAGTATCTCTCCAATCGGCGCGCCGAGCGAGATATCCGCGAGCGCCACGCCCGGGACCACCGATGCCGCCCCGACGGCCGGACGCCACGGATGGCCCGCCGCGAGCGGGATGATGGCCACGAGGACAACCAGAACGAGCAGAATCCGCTGTCGCATACGTCCAGTCCCCCCGATGACGCGATATTCGGCGTTCATGGCCCAACATGCCCCAGATCAGGGGGCGTTAGACTATGTCCGCGGGGGTCCGGGCTGCCGTCGGCCGGCGGCAGCCCGCGCGACAGGGGACGGCCGCCGGCGCGCGAATTAGCTACATCTATGGACACGGTTCCGCCCGCGGTTGAAACCACCGCCGCCTTCGTGTTCGGCTTGCTCTTCGGCAGCTTCGCCAACGTTCTGATCCACAGGCTTCCGCGCCGCGAGTCGATCGTCGCCCCGGGCTCCCGGTGCCCCGCCTGCGGCGTCCCGATCCGCCCGTGGGATAACATCCCGGTCGTCAGCTATCTGCTCCTCCGCGGCCGGTGCCGCGCCTGCGGCGCTCCGATCTCGCCGCGCTACGTCGTCGTGGAAGTCGTCACCGCGGGCCTGATCGCCGCGATCGTCTGGCGGTTCGGCCTTTCGTTCACCACGCTGCGATACGGCGTGTTCGGGTTTGCGCTGCTTGTCGTCTTCTTCACGGATCTCGAGCATCAGATCATTCCCAACGCCGTGACCTATCCGGGCATCGTAGCCGGCATCGCGCTCAGCGCGGTGGCCGGCCAACTGGCGGCGTCGGTGATCGCGGCGGCGGCCGCCGGGCTCGTGTTCCTCATCCTGGGCGTCGTCAGCCGCGGCGGGATGGGCGGGGGCGACATCAAGCTCGCGGCAATGATCGGCGCGTTCCTCGGCACGCCGGCGGTGATCGTCGCGTTGTTCCTCGCCGTCGCGCTGGGCGCGGCGGCGGGGCTGCTGCTGCTCGCGCTCCGTCTGCGAAGCCGCAAGGACATGATTCCGTTCGGGCCGGCGATGGCCGCCGGCGCGATGATCGCGGTCTTCGGGTCCAACGCGATCATCAGCTGGTACACCTCGAGGATGTTCTGATGGGCGCGATTCGGGATCTCATCCGGCGCTATCCGGTGGCGGCCATCGCGGTCGTCGTCGCGGCGGCGGGCTTGGGTGGATGGACGATCTATCAATCTCAGCAGGCGCAGCAGCCGGCGGCGCAGGCGCCGCCGATCGCGACGCTCCCGGCCAAACCTCCCGGAGCGAGCCCGGTCACACCGACCGGCCCCGCGGGACAGACCGGCTCGGCCGCGCCCGTCACGCCGACGTCGCCAAGCGGAGCGGCGGTGTCCGGGGGAACCACAACCGGCCGCACCGGATCGGGTCAGACCGCCGCGCCGCCCGAGGGGGCGGGAGAGGGGCGCGCCAACCCGTTTGCGCCGCTCGTTGCTCCGCAGGGATCGGGACCGTCGCCGGCCGGCGGCGGGCCGATGCCGCCGGTGCCGCCGCTTGCGCCGAACGGCCCCGCAGGCCCGGCGCAGGGGGCCGCGCCCGCTGCGCCACCGGTCCCCCCGTACCGCGTCGTCGGGTTTCTTTGGGGGGACACGGCGTTTGCCATTCTTGAGGACGGTCCGAACTCATACATCGTCGGGCCCGGCGACACGGTTACCCCGGGGACCAAGGTCGTCGCGATCGACGTGCAGCACGAGGTGGTTCGTCTTGATCGCGGCGGGACCGCGATCGATCTGGCACTGACATCGGGGCAGCGCTCCGCAACCCCTTAGGCCGACTAGGTCGTGGAGCGTCGTCCGGCGCCGGGGTCCCGGGCCGCCCGGCGCAGGCTCACCGCGATTCCGGCAACGACCCAGAATACATTTGTGTCGCCGATGTGGCTCCAGAGGAACTGGAGCCACACGAAGTATGCAGTGAGCCCCGCGAGGATCCCCACCGTCTCGAACCCAACCGGAAACGGGAAGCCACGGGCCGCGCCGTGGGCCGCCCGTACCGCGGTCAGCCAAATCCATAAGTACGCCGCCAGCCCGAGGAGGCCCATGTTGACGGCGACCTGCAGCAGATCGTTGTGCGCGACGTCGATGACCACGGGACTTTGTCCGAAGACTCGAACATAGTCCGGGGTGCCGATCCCCGGAAGGTGTCCCTCCACCGCGGAGAACCCCCAGCCCAACACCGGCCGTTCGCGGATCATGACGAGGCTGTGTTCCCAGATCCACAACTTCCCCTGCATCGAGCTGTCGTTGGGGTTGAACGCCGACGTCGCGCGGATGCCCAACGAAACCCGCGGCTGCGTGACCGCCATGACCGTCGTGACCGCGGCGAACACGAGACCCAGGAGCGCCAGGCGCCGGTACGCGGCCGCGGTCCGCGGCAGATGCCACAAGAGGACGACCGCCGCGACCGCCATCGCCGCCCATGCGGAGCGCGTCTGCGACGCGAGAAGAGCCGCGTAGAGCAGGGTGGAGGCCGATGCATAGCCCCACCACTGTCCGGGTTCCCGCGCCCCGGCGGCCATCGCGAGGCCGACCGGCAGCACCAGCGCCGCGTAGCCGCCCAGAAAGTCGGGATTCGACAGTGTGCTCCAGCTGTGGAGGCCGTAGTCGAACCCGCGGCTGCCGATCAACGGCGTCACGTCTACTCCGTAGTACTGCCCGACCCCGATCGCGCCGATGAGCGCGCCGGCGCCGAGCAGCGCCGACAGGATCTCCCGCGCCTCCGTGCGCGACAGCCGCGCCGCGGCGAGTGCCATGGGAAGGAAGACGACGTAATCAAGCAAGCCTTCGCCGCGCCCCGGGCTGGGGATGAGGCTGACCCGCGGATTCACGCCGAAGATCGTCGAGGCGATGGCGGCGCCGAAGAACGTGAGCACCGGCGCGTCGAGTACGGTCGACCGGAGTCTCTCCCCCCACCACAACGACGCGCAGACGCCAGCGAGCAGAACGAGTCCCGCGGCGAACGTGCCGTGGACTTTCATCTCGTTCATCGGCAGCAGCGGCACGAGTGCGGCGCACATCGCCACGGCGATGAGCACGATCCGCCGTCCGAACGCCCGCGCCGCGTCGCGGCCCTCTTCGGTAGAAAGGACGACCATCGCGAAGGCCATTCGACGCGCCGCGCGGCACCTCCGTCGGATGCGCACGCGTGCGCACACGCCCGCGCGCGTGTCGTAGATCAGTGATCCTGTCACCCTAATGGCTCCGTGAAAATGTCACTGGGCTGGTTCTTGAAGCGTTTTGTCCTGAAGCCGGTCACGCTGCGGTGCCAGGGATGATCAGGCGCCGGCGTATGGGTTTTGGACCGCGGCACGGGATCGGAGGAAGCAGGTACGGGTACCGAGGGGCGCGGCTGAAAATGCCAGACGCGTCCGTGCGCGCGCGGCAGGCGCGTGACGCGCAGTCGCTGGCCGCGGTAATAGACGGCCAGCGTGCCATCGAGGTGCGCGTAGACGTCGACCCGCGCGCCGGCATAGCTGCGGCCGCCGCGGCCGGGGTGGATCTGCAGGGCCCGGTCGCCGAGCTGAAGCGTATTATCGGGGGCGACGGTGCGGCGATGCTTGAAGCAGCAGATGCGCGCGAGGTTGGGCGGGGCGGGCCGCCACGCCGGCTCAGGGTGCGCCGGGGCGTGGGTGAAGTGAGCGTTGTAGCGCGGTCGGAAGCGCTCAAAGACGCGCTGAGCCTCGGCGAGGGTCGAGGCCTGGGCGAGCCGCAATTCGACGACGAGGCGATCTTGCAGCGTGCCAAAGAGCCGCTCCACGCGACCTTTGCCCTGGGGCGAGGAAGCCGGGATCCAGCGGATGCCGAGTTCCTGGAGGGCGCGGCCGATTTGCGTGGAGGCGATCTCGCCCTCGAGTTGCTCGGCCAAGCCTTGCCGGGCGCGAGGATCGCGATGAAAGATGCCGTGCCGATCGGTGTACGCGGCGGCTGGCAGGCCGTAGCGGCGGATGAGCTGGCGGAGTAGGAGGAAGTAGCCGTGGGCATCTTCTACGGGACGAAAGATCCCGGCGAGCAACTCGCCGGTGGCATCGTCGACCGCGGCGAGCAGAACGAGGCGCGGCCCGCGCTCCTCGAGCCAGGGATGGTGGCTGCCGTCCATTTGGACAAGCAGCCCGGCCTGCGGCATGCGTTCCCGGCGGCGTCGATGCCGCGGCGCCCGGCGGGTGCGCGGGCTGCCGATGCCGGCATTGCGGAGGAGACGTTGCACGGTGGGCCGCGACACGCGCAGGCCCTCGTGCTCGCGGAGCAAGTCGGTGAGGTGGTGGTCGTTGACGCCGGCGTAGCGCGAGCGGGCCAGCAGCAAGACCCGGCTGCGGACGGTGTCGGGCAATCGGCGAGGGGACGAGTGCCCGCGGTTGCCGTGGGCGAGCGCCGCGGGGCCGTCTCGTCGGACTCTTGCCACCAAGCGTTTGATGTGGCGGGGCGACAAGCCCAGCAGGCGTGCCGCCTCACTCACGATGACGCGGCCCTCGATGACCTGCACCAGGACACGTGCTCGTTGTTGCTCCCTCCGGCTCATTGTGACTCTCCCCTTGGTCATGGTGCCAGGGTGACAGAATCACTGAGCCATTAAGGGGTGACAGAATCATTGAGCTATTACA
>DATGFS010000041.1 GCA_035308905.1 bacterium
TTACCAACGGCCGCAGCAGTACCAGCAACAGCAGCCGTACAATTACCAACGGCCGCAGCAGTACCAGCAACAGCAGCCATACAATTACCAACGGCCGCAGCAGTACCAGCAGCAGCCGTACAATTACCAGCGGCCGTACAATTACCAGCGGCCGCAGCAGTACCAGCAGCAGCAGCCGTACAATTACCAACGGCCGCAGCAATACCAGCAGCAGTACCAGCGGCCGAATTACACGCCTACGGGCAACGGCAATGGCGGCGGCTCACGTGGCCGGGATACACGACAGACCTGTCAATCGAACGCGCAGGGCCAGTCCTGCTCAGACGGTACGCACAACCGGTAGACGACCGTAGAAAACAGGTAATTGCGAAGGCCGCGGGCCGGCAGGCCCGCGGCCTTCGCGCGTCACTGCCGCCGCGCGAGTCCGGTCGCCTACGCTCCGCGCGGCACAGTTTGAGCGGCGACCGGCCCCACCTCCGGGCTCTCCACGTGCGGCCGGCTTCTACGCGCGCAGGCTCGCGGCGTCGGTTCGGCCGAGCTCGTCGAAGAAGCGCACGTAGGCGCGCGTTCCCCGGTCGAACGTCTGCAGGCGGAGGAACTCGTTCGGCGCGTGCACCAGATTGTCGGGCTCGCCGAAGGCGAAAAACACGAGCCACGTCCCGAGCTCCCGCTTGACCAGGTCTGAGACCGGCAGCGTCCCGCCGACGCGCACGCGTACGGGGTCCTTGCCGTATGTCGCGCGGAGCGCCTTCGCCGCGGCCGCCAGGCTCGGGTGCTCGGCCGGCATGAGGTACGGCCGGGCCTTTCCCTTGGACCGCGTCACCGTCACCGTGACACCCGCCGGCGCGTGGCGGCGAATGTGCTGCTCGACCGCCTGCGCGATCTGATCCGGATCTTGATCGGGCACCAGCCGGCACGTGATCTTTGCGTGGGCCTCGTTCGGCAGCACAGTCTTGCTGCCGTCGCCCTGAAAACCGCCCCACATTCCGTTGACCTCGAGCGTCGGGCGGATCCACGTGCGCTCGAGGGGCGTGTAGTCCGGCTCTCCGACGAACTGCGCGATGCCGAGCTCCTCGCGCAGCGCCGCTTCGTCGAACGGTACCCGCGCGAGCTCGCGGCGTTCCGCGGCGCTCAGCGTCCTGACCGCGTCGTAGAACCCGCCGACGGTGACCCGCCCGTCCGCGTCATGCATGCCGGCGAGCAGCGCGGCCAGCGCGTGAAGCGGATTGGCGACGGCCCCGCCGTAGGTCCCGGAGTGCAGATCGGTCGCGGCGCCGCGCAGATCGATCTGCAGGCCCGTGAGGCCGCGGTTCCCGAGCGCGAGCGACGGCGTCTCGACGTCCCACTGGCCGCCGTCCGCGCTCACCGTCACGTCCGCCGCGAGCAGCGCGCGGTGCTCGTGCAGGAACGGCGCCAGGTTTGGACTGCCGGTCTCTTCCTCGCCCTCGAAGAGAAACTTGAGGTTGACCGGCGGCCCGCCGGCGATGCTGCCGATCGCCTCGAGCGCGAGCAGCGGGATGAACAGACTGCCTTTGTCGTCACTCGCGCCGCGGGCGACCAGCCGGCCCTCGCGGATCGCCGGCTCGAAGGGCGGCGTCTGCCACAGCGCGACCGGGTCGACCGGCTGCACGTCGTAGTGTCCGTACAAGAGGATCGTCGGCGCCCCATCCCGCGCGGGCCACGCGCCGTAGACGACCGGGTTGCCGCTCGTCGGCATGATGCGGACTTCGGGCACGCCGGTGGCCCGCAGACGCTCCGCGAGCCACTCCGAGGCGCGCGCGATGTCCGGGCGGTGGGCCGGAAGCGCGCTGACGCTCGGAATGCGGAGGAAGTCCTGCAGTTCGGCGAGATGCCGCTCCCGCTGCTTGCTGAGGTAGGCGTCCGCCGCCGCGTAGTCCATCGCGCTCACTCCTTTGGCTCGCGCGCCCGGCCGTTGGCCGCCCGCGCGCCGAGGTGCGTGTGGAACCATCCGAGCAGGTGCGTCATCTCTTCGGTGCGGTGCCGGGGCTGCCCCGACGAGGACATGCTGTGGCTTTCGCCCGGGAAGCGCACGAACAGCGTCGGCGTCCCCTGCCGCCGGAGCGCGACGAACAACTGCTCCGCCTGTTCGATCGAGCACCGCAGGTCGTTCTCGCCGTGCAGGATGAGCAGCGGGGTCTTCATCTGGCGCACGTATGTGATCGGGGATCGCTCGAGGTAGAACTCCGGGGACTCCCACGGTGCGCCGGGGAACTCCCAGTCCGCCCCGTGATAGGCGATATCGCCGGTGCCCCAATGGTTGTAGCGGTTGCACGTGCTGCGCAGCGTGACGCCGGCCCGGAACCGCTGGGTGTGCCCGAGGATCCAGTTGGTCATGTAGCCGCCGTAGCTGCCGCCGCACACCCCGAGCCGGTCCGGATCGATCCACTCGTGGAGCGCCAGCGCGCGGTCCAGCGCCCCCATCAGGTCCTCGTAATCGCCGCCGCCCCAGTCGTGGTGGGTCGCCGCGAGGAAGGCCTGTCCGTAGCCGTGGCTGCCCCGCGGGTTCGTGTAGACGACGCCGTAGCCCGCGGCGCAGATGAGCTGCAGCTGATTCGAGAACGTGTGGCCGTACGAGCCGTGGGGACCGCCGTGGATTTCCAGGACCGCGGGCACGCGGCGGCCGGCGCCGGCCGGCTTCATCACCCAGCCGTCGAACACGTATCCGTCCGGGGTTTTGTACTCGAACCGTTCCGGCCGCGCGAGCGCCAGCGCGCCGGCCAGCGGCGCGTTCCACGCCGACAGGCGCCGGAAGGCCGCGGGGCGACCGCCGCCGAGCTCGGCGACCGCCACTTCACCCGGGGTGAGCGGGTCGGTCTCGACGCAGGCGACGCGGCGGCCCGCGGCGTCGAGCGAGCAGCCGATGAGATCGTGCTCTCCTGCCGTCTCGAGCCGGACGGCGCCGTCCGCGAGGGATGCCGATGCAACCTGGCAGTTGCCGCGCTCCGTCGTGAGAAAGTAGATCCGGTCGCCGCCCGGCGCCCAGGTGAGACCGCCCGAGCTCGGCTGCGAGCGCACGTCGCTCCCGATGTGATGTCCGATGTTCCCCTCGTAGCCGCCGGTTACGCACGCCGGCTCGGCCCCGTCCACAGCGGCGACCCAGAGGCGCACAAGGGTGGCCCCGCCGCATGCGCTGTCGTGGCCGAGATACGCGATCCGCTCGCCGTCTGGCGACCAGGCCGGCGTTTCGACGGCGCCGATGGTGCGCGTGAGGCGTCGCGGCGAGCCGGCGCCGTCCGCGCGGATGATCCACAGGTCGTTGCGCGGATCGAGATCCGCGTCGGGCAAGGCGTTGCCGGTATACGCGAGAAGGGCCCCGTCGGGCGACCAGACGGGCGCCATGTGATCGTAGTCTCCCTGGGTGATCTGGCGGGCGTCCCCGCCGGCGGCGGGAACAACGAAGATCTGTTTCCACCGGCCGTCCCAGAAGCCTTCGCCGTCCTGCTTGTAATGCAGCCGCGAGATGACGCGTACGTCGCTCTGCTCGGGGCGGCCCGCGGCCTCCGGCTTGCCGCTGAACGCGACCGACTTGCCGTCGGGCGACCAGGCCAGTTCCGCCGGCGCGAGCGAGCCCGAGGTCAACGGCCGCGCCTCGCCGCCGTCGATCGAGATCACCCAGGCCTGCTTCGTTCCGCCGCGGTCGGAAATGAAGGCGACCCGGGTGCCGTCCGGCGACCAGCGCGGCCCCGTGTCGCGGGACCGTGCGGTGGTGAGCTGTCGCGGCGCCGGCCGATTCGACTCCGAGGCCGCCGGAACCGGCACCAGCCAGAGGTGGATCTGATAACCGTTGGCGGGGTCGTCGACGATCGTGAGGGGACAGACGATCCGGCCGCCGTCGGGCGACAGGACCGGCGCGCCGGCCACTTTCCACTTTAAGATATCGTCGACCGCGATCGGACGCTTAGGGGGCGCTTCGGGGCGCGAAGACGTGGACAACCGTATCCTCCTCTCCCGGGCCGCGCGCGGTGCGCGCGCGCCCCGCGGAGGAAAGGATAGTTCAACGAGGGCGGTCTGGGTGCCTTGCCTGCCGCCTACGCGCCGAACGGGTGGGCGGTGAACTGGAAGTCGAGCGTCGCCTTGTCCTCGGTCTGCAGCATCATGATGCTCGGCGGATCGAAGCCGAAGTCCCTCATCAGCACCGTGGTTTCCATCGCGCCGGTCAGGGTGTCGCCGCTCAGCTTGAGCGTGCCGGTAAACACGGTGGGTTTGGTGACGTTGTGCACCGTGAGGTTGCCGGAGATCCGCACGCGGACGGTCTGGCCGGCGACATACGTCTTCGGCAGGCCCTCGATCGATGTAGCCATGAAGACGGCCGTCGGGTACTTGTCGGATTCCAGCCAGCGGCCCCGAATCGCGCTGTCGCGGTGCCGGCTGTCCGACGTGAGCTGGTTGACGTTGATGGTGATCGGCCCGATGCGGCTCTGATCCGGCCGTGAGCGGTCCACGTAGATATCGCCCTGGATGTCGTGCGTGACGCCGACCGCGACCTTGAACTGATTGTCGCGGAAGAACGTCTCGCCGACGTGGTACGAGGCCTCGGACACCTGCGGATCGATCACGAACCGCTGCGCGGCGGCCGGGACCTGGATCGGCGTGGCCGGCGCCGCGGCGGCGAACGTCCGCGGGACCGATGTGCCGCCCGCCGAACTCTGCCACATCGCGGCGGCCGCGACCAATGCGACGCCCGCGGCGACGATCGCGAGTCTGCCTTGCTTCATGCCGTCGTCCTCCTTGCGAGGTCACGCCACGTACGGCGCTCCCGTTTACTCTACCCTCGCAAACGCCGGGTGCCGCGGCTTCTGTTCCGCGGGACGGCGTTTATGAAGGATTATTCACAAGATCGCTACGAGCCGCTCACAGTGTGTGCGCCCTCACCCATTCGATCTGGGCGGTGCATGATCGCGCGCCGGCGCCGGCCAATCAAGGCGTGAGATTCCCATACGGAGGAGACCATGGCCGACGCGTTCGACGCCTCGGGGCACGAAGATAGGCCGACGCTCGAGATCGACCCGGAGGAGTTCCGGCGCCTCGCCCACCGGACGGTGGATCTCGTCTCGGACTATCTCGCCGGCATCCGCGGACGTTCCGTGTTTCGTCCGATGACCGTCGAAGAGCGCCGCGCGCTCCTCGAGCAGCCGCTGCCCGAGGACGGTCTTGCGCCGGAGGCGGCACTGCGCCGCTTCCAGGAATTCGTGCTCCCGCACCCGATGGGCAACGGGCATCCGCGTTTCTTTGGGTGGGTCAATGCGCCGCCGGCTCCGATCGCGGTGCTCGCCGAATTGCTCGCGGCGGCGATGAACCCGAGCTGCGCCGGCGGTGACCACGCCGCGATCTATCTCGAGCGGTGCGCGGTCCGCTGGCTGGCGGAGCTGCTCGGCTATCCCGCCGAGGGCGGGATGGGCCTGCTCACGAGCGGCGGGTCGATGGCGTCGCTCACCTGTTTGGCCGCCGCCCGTCACCACGCGGTCGCCGAGCTCGGGGGTGACGTGCGGAGCGCCGGCCTGCCGCAGGCCGGCCTGGTCCTGTACATGTCCGAGGAAGGGCACAGCTGCCTGCGCAAGTCGGCTGAGTTGCTCGGCCTCGGCGCGAACGCGGTTCGGACGGTGCCGGTCGACGCGGCGTGGCGGCTCGACGTCGCGGCGCTCCGGGAGGCGATCGCGCGGGATCGCGCCGCCGGACGCCGTCCCTTCTGCGTGAGCGCAAGCGCCGGAACCGTCAACACCGGGGCGATCGATCCGCTGGACTCGGTCGCCCGCGTCTGTGCGGAGGAACGTCTGTGGTTCCACGTCGACGGGGCGTACGGCGCGCCCGGCGTGCTCGACCCGTCCGCGGCGTCCCACTATGCCGGGATGGCCCGGGCCGATTCGCTGGCGATCGATCCTCACAAGTGGTTCTCCGTCCCCGTCGAGTGCGGCTGCGCGCTCGTCCGCGACGGCCGGCTGCTGCGGGACACGTTCAGCCTGGTGCCCCCGTATCTGCAGACCGAGGAGGGCAAAGGCTTCGGAGGCCTGCCGTGGTACTCGGAGTACGGTTTCCAGCAGACCCGCGGTTTTCGCGCGCTCAAGTTGTGGATGACGCTCCAGCATCTCGGGCGGCGCGGCGCCGCCGCGCACGTGGCGAGGCACACCGTCCTCGCCCGCCGGCTCGCCGGGATGGTGGAGACCGCGCCGGACTTCGAGTTGTCGGCGCCGGTCACGCTGTCGATCGTCTGCTTCCGGTACGTGCCCGACGGCTGGTCGCGCGACGACGCGCGCCTCGACGAATTGAACAAGACGATCATGCAGGAAGTCCAGGCCGGCGGAGAGGCGTTTCTGACCAACGCCGTCCTCCGCGGCCGCTTTGCGCTTCGCGCCTGCATCCTTCACTATGCGACGGCGGAGCCGGATCTGGTGGCGCTGCTCGACGTGATTCGGCAGGCCGGGCGGCGCCTGGCGGGACGCTGAGGGCTGTGCCCAACCCCGAGAGGCTAAGCACGTGGCGATCCAGGGTAACACCTAGAATAGTTAGCCATGCGGGTAAGCTATCGGGTCGAGGAAACCGAAGCGGGCACGATCATCAGCGTGTTCGACGATATCGATCTGGCCAATGCGAATCTGCTGGCAGATGCGCTCTTCAGCCTGATCGACACCCGTCGCGACATCGTGGTCGACTTTCGCGGCCTGCGGTACATCGACAGTGTCGGCCTCCACATTTTGCTGCGCGCCGGTCAGCGGGCGGAGCGCCTCGGCTGCGATGTGACCGTGGTGGCCGTGCGCCCGATCCGTCAACTTGTGGAGCAGATCGGGCTCGGCCGGCTGATGTCGATCGTGTCCGACATCCCGCCGTCGCATCAAGCACCGAAGACGGCCGCAGCGCCGGCCGCTGCCGCCGGCGTGCGTCCGAAGACGCCCGAGCCGAAGCCCGGCACGCCCGGCGAGCCAAAAAAGTCTACCGCGCCCTCGCGAACCGAGTCGTAGCGCGGACCAGTTCGGCGGCGATGCCGGGCTGATCGCCGGCGTGCCCCGCGCCGGCGACGACCACCAGCTCCGCGCGCGGCCACACCTTACTAAGATCCCACGCCCAGGCGATCGGCGCTCCGAAATCGAGACGGCCCTGCACCATGACGCCGGGGATGCCGGCGAGTGCACCGGCGTCCCGCAAGAGCACCCCGTCCTCGAGCCACGCGTCGCGCCGGACGTAGTGCGTCACGAGCCGGGCAAAGGCCATCGCGTAGACGGGGTCGGTGAATCGAGGGGACAGCCGCGGCGCCGGGGGCCACGTGAGTCCGGCGGACTCCCAGGTGCACCAATCGGCCGCCGCCCGCCGGCGGACTGCCGGATCGGCATCGTGAAGCAGCCGGTAATACGCTTCGACGATGTCGCCGTCGCGGTCCGCCGCCGGGAGCGCCGCGCGCAGCCGCTCCCATTCGGCCGGAAAGAGGACCGACGCGCCGCCGCGGAACCACCAGTCGAACTCCCGGCGCCGGCCCGTCGTCACGCCGAACAAGACGATCTCCGTAACACGCGCCGGATGCCGCTCCGCGTACGCGAGGGCCAGCGTGCTGCCCCATGATCCGCCCAGCACGAGCCACCGCTCGATTTCGAGGTGCCCGCGCAGCCGCTCGATATCCTCGATCAGGTTCGGGGTCGTATTGGCCGTGAGGCTCGTGGCCGGGTCGCTCGCGTGCGGCGTGCTGCGTCCGCACCCCCGTTGGTCGAAGAGTACGACGCGGTAGGCCGCGGGGTCGAAAAGCCGGCGGTGCCACGGGGCGCATCCCGAGCCGGGACCGCCGTGCAGGACCACGGCCGCCTTCCCGCGCGGATTGCCGCACGTCTCCCAGTACACGCGGTTGCCGTCGCCGGTGTCGAGCATCCCGCGCTCGTAGGGCTCGACCTCCGGGTAGAGCGGCGTCACCGTCGCGTCCCCGGCTGTCAGGCTAGAACACCCGCCCGCCGGCCGGCACGTCGCGCTCCGTGGAGAGGAGCACGACGCGGCCGTGCTCGTCCGGCACGCCGAGCACGAGCACTTCCGACGTAAAGCCGGCGATCCGCCGAACGCCGAGGTTGACCGCGGCGATGACCGAGCGTCCGACCAGTTCCTCCGCGCGGTACAGTCTCGTAAGCTGCGCGCTCGACCCGCGCGTGCCGAGGGGCCCAAAATCGATCGTCAGCCGGTAGGCCGGCTTCTTCGCCCCGTCGAGCGGCTCCGCGGCCGTGACCCGCCCCACGCGCAGGTCCAACGCTTGAAACGCGTCCAGCGGATCGATCGATGCCACCGCGTCCCCCTCCGTTGGCGGGCGTTCTTCTCACCAACAAGCGATGAGGGCGCGGCCGCCCGCCGCACCCTCATAGCCTACCGAAAAAAACCGAGCGGTGACCCTTAGGAGCTACCGCTCACGCGATCCCGCCGACGGCGACGGACCGTAATAGTAGTACGTGTAATACGGCGAGTAATACGGCCCGTTGTTGTAGTAGGTGTACGGCTGCGGCGGGCAGTTCGAGTACATCATCCCGCCGGAGTAATACGTCTGGCACGTGGCGCCGTAATACGGCTGCGGCCCGTAGTAGTTGTAATTGGCCACCTCCTCGTGGCACTCAATAGATTTTCGACCGCTTGACCCGCCCCGAAACCTGGCGGGGGTCGCAGCCGCGGGCGGCCGCGGCCCGGTCTCGAGAGACGGCCGGCGACGTCCGTTAAGTCATGTCGTGTTGTGTATAATACTTTGTTGAGAAATGCTGGACACCGGGTTTGTCATGACCGACGGGTCTGTCGAAATCATATTGATCGAGGACAACCCCGAGCACGCCGAGCTCACGGTGCGCGCGCTGAAGCGCCACCACGTGACAAACAACATCCGCGTGCTCCGGGACGGCGCCGAGGCCGTGGACGTGCTGCTGCCGCGTGACGGAAGCAATCCGCCGCCCGCGCGGCTGATCCTGCTGGACCTCAAGCTGCCGAAATTGGACGGCGTCGAGGTGCTGCGCCGGATCAAGCACGACGAGCGGACCAGAATGATCCCCGTCGTGGTGTTGACCTCGTCGGCGGAGGACCGCGACCTTACGGAGTGCTACCGTCTCGGAGTCAACAGCTATATCGTCAAGCCGGTCGATTTTCAACAGTTCTCCGACGCCGCCCGGTCGGTCGGATTTTACTGGATGTTGTTGAATCAGCTGCCCCCTGTGCCGGCGGACGCATGAGCGCGGCGCGATGAACGATTCCGTGCGGCCGCCGGGGCCCGGTTCGGGCGGGCGGCCGCTGCGCGTGCTCATCATCGAGGATGAAGCGGCGCACGCCGAGCTGGAAGTGCGGGCGCTGCGGCGGGCCGGCTTCGCCGTCGATGCGAAGGTCGTGGACACCGAGGCCGGCTACCTCGCCGCGCTGTCGGCCGATCTCGATCTCATCATTTCAGACAACAGCCTGCCGCGGTTTGACGCGTTGAGGGCCGCGGACGCGCTGCGGGAGCGCGGCCTCGACGTCCCGATGATCGTGGTCTCCGGGACCATCGGCGAAGAGGCGGCCGTCGAGCTGTTGAAGCGCGGCGTCGTCGACTACCTGCTGAAGGACCGCCTGGCGCGCCTCGGCGCGGCGGTGGCGCGCGCGCTCGACGAACGGCATCTCCGGCGCGAGAAGCGTCGCGCGGACGCGGAGCTGCAGGAGGCCTACGACTCCACCCTGGCCGGATGGTCCCGGGCCCTCGACCTGCGCGACAAGGAAACCGAGGGCCACAGCGAACGCGTCGCCGAGCTGACGCTGCGGATGGCGCGCATGATGGGGCTGCCCGAAACCGACCTGGTGCACATCCGGCGCGGCGCGCTGCTGCACGACATCGGAAAAATGGGCGTTCCCGACAGCATTCTGCTCAAGCCGGGTCCGCTCAGTCCCGACGAGTGGGCGCTCATGCGGAGGCATCCCGTGCTCGCGTACGAGCTCCTGGCGCCGATCGCCTACCTCCGGCCCGCGCTCGATATCCCTTACTGCCACCACGAGCGGTGGGACGGGACCGGGTACCCGCGCGGCCTGACGGAAACGCAGATTCCGCTCGCGGCGAGGATCTTCGCGCTTGCCGACACCTGGGACGCGCTGCGCTCGGACCGTCCGTACCGGCCGGCGTTCCGCAAAGAGCAGGCCGTCATCTACATCCGCGAGCAGGCCGGGCGGCATTTCGATCCTGGGCTCGTCGATCCGTTCCTCCAGTTGGTGGCCGGCGAACCGGAGGGCGCGGGCGGATCCTGAGGCCGCTGGCCCGCTACCTCAGGCCGGCCAGATCTAGACGAAGGCCCTTCACCACGATCCCGCCGCCCGGCTCGAAATCCGTCTCGGGTGCGCGCGTGAAGCCCATGCGCTCGTACATGCGGACCGCGGCCCGCATCATGTCCGTCGTGTGCAGCCCGAGCACCGGGGCGCCCATTTCGCGCGCGCGGCGCACGCACTCCCGCATCAACGCGCTCCCCACCCCGTGCCCCCGGGCCTCGGGCAGCACCGCCAACAGACGGACCTCGGGCCACCGGCCGTCCCCGCCGGCCGGCCCATACGCGCCCGCGGCGGGCGGGTAGAGCAGCACGCTTCCGACGACGAGCCCGCCGCGCTCGGCGACGATGCGATCTTCCGGACCCTTCGTCTCGAGCGTGGCCAGCAAATGGCGCCGGTACGCGAGCCAGAACGGCTCCGGGATCGCCAGCGCGTATTCTTCGTAGGCCGCCAGCGTCACGTTCCGAATCGCTTCGCGGTCCTCGTCGCGCGCGCTGCGGATCTGGATTGTCGTCATGACACCCTCAACTCCGGCTTCGGCGTTCTAGTGTTCGATGATCGCGGGGGTTCCCGGCGTCGCGCGGATTTTCCCCGGTAGAAACGGCACGGCGAGCAGCGCGCCGAAAAAGAACAACGCGACGACCTGAAAGCCGTGCTCGAACGAGAGGACCGCGGCCTGTCCGGTGATGACGCGGTCGAGAACGGCCAGGGCCTGCTGTTGGGCCGCCGTCGCGTCGCTGCCGCCGCGCACCATTAGGGCCGTCACCTGATGCGCGGCCTGCGCCCACGCGGGATGGTCGGGCCGCGCCTGCTCCGCGAGGCGCGCGTGGAACAGGGTCGTGCCGCGTTCGAGCAGCGTCGTGATCACCGCGGTCCCAAACGATCCGCCCAACTGGAGGATCAGGTTCATGAGACTCGCCGCCCCGATCGCCTTGGGCCGTTCGACGGCGTTGAGCGCCGCGGACATGAGCGGGACGACCATCATGGGGAACGCGAGTCCGAGCAGCACCATTGGGAGCACCACCTGAGGGTCTCCCGCGTCGAGCGTCCAACGAGACATCAGGATCATCGACACGCCGGCGAGCGCAAGCCCCGGTCCCACGACAAACCGGGGACCGAGGAGGCCGGCGATCATCCCTCCGATCGGCGAGACGGCCATCGACACGAGCCCCCGGGGGAAGAACTTGAGACCGGTCTGCAGGGCGGTGTAGCCGAGCCCCTGCTGCAGGAACAGCGAGACGAGGATCAGGCCGCTGAAGAGGCCGAACCCGACGACGCCGACGCTGAGCCACGCGGCGACGAACGCGCGGTTGCCGAGAATGCGCAGATCCACGGCCGGCGTTTCCGTGCCGAACAATTCCCAAACGACGAACAGGAGCAGTCCCGACACGGCGGCCAGGGTGAGTCCCCATACCAGCGGGGAGTCGAACCACTCCCACCGATTGCCCTGCTCCAGGGCGACCACGAGACTCGACAGTCCCACGGCCATGAAGCCGACCCCCACAAAATCGAACCGCGTCCGCGGCGCCTGGCTCAAGGCGGTCTCGCGGATAACCGCGGCCACCAACGCGAAGCCGAGCAGCCCGACCGGGAGGTTGATGAAGAAGATCCAGCGCCACGTGTAATTGTCGGTGATGAACCCGCCGAGCAGGGGACCGACGGTCGGCCCCACCAGCAGCACCAAGCCGTACAGACCGGCTGCGAGTCCCTGCTGCTTCGGCGGGAAGGTCTCTCGCAATATCGACTGCTCGGTGGGACCGAGGACCCCGGCACCCATCCCCTGCAGCACGCGGGCGGCGATGAGGACCGGCAACGTTGGCGCGATCCCCGCCAGGAAGGACGCCCCCACGAACACGAGGAGCCCAGTCTGGTAGACGCGTTTACGCCCGAACGCGGGACCCAACCATCCGGTGAGCGGCAGCACCACCACAATTGCCGCCAAATAGGCCGTGGTCATCCAGGCCGCCTCGGTCACCGCGACCCCGAAGGTGGCCTGGACGTGGGGCAGCGCCACGTTGACGATTGAGGTGTCGATCGTGCCCATCAGCGTGCCGAGCGAGATCGCCGCGGTGACGAGCCACTTATTCGGCGCGTTCATCGGCGTGCGCCGGCAACGGCACCGCGGGCCGGTCCCGGCCGCCTCGTCGTGTCGACCGTCGCCTCGACGGAGAGCCCGACCTGGAGGTCGTCGGGAGCGTCGTCCAGGGCGACGCGCACGGGCACCCGCTGCACGACCTTGGTAAAGTTTCCCGTGGCATTCTGGGCCGGCAGAAGCGAGAGGGCCGCGCCGGTGGCCGGCCCGAGTTGCTCGACGTGGCCGCGGAAGGTGCGGCCCAGGAGATCGACCCGGATCGTCACGGGCTGTCCGATCCGCACGCCGCCGAGCTGGGTCTCCTTGAAGTTGGCCTGCACCCACCGGCGCGACGCGAACACGAGCGTGAGCAGCGTCTGACCGGGCTGGACGACCTGGCCGGGCTGCACCGGAACGTCGCTCCCCACGAGCCCGTCGTCGGGGGCAAAGATCGTCGTGTACTCCAGCTGCTGGCGCGCGGCGGCGAGTTGGGCCGCGGCCTGTGCCACCCCGGCGCGGGCGGTGGCCAGTTCCGCCTCCCGCTGCGTCACCACGTCGAATCCCGCGCGGGCGGTCGCGAGCCCCGCGGCGGCCTGGTCCTGCTGCGCGATCGCGGCGGTGACGTCGAGCCGGCGGATCGGCACGCGGAGCTGCGCGGCCTGAGCCTGTGCAAGCGCCGCGCGAGTCTGGCTCACGGCATCCACCGCGCTCTGTTCCTGCGCGGCGGCGGCGGCGTACGCGGCCTGAGCCTGATCCACCTGCTGCGAGGCAATCGCGCCTTCCGCGAAGAGCTCGCGTGCCCGCGCGAGGTCGTTGCGGGACTTGTCGAGATTAGAGCGCGCCGAGGTGACCTGGGCGGTGGCCGCGGCGAGTTGGGCTTCGGCCATCGAGATCGATTGCCGGACGGTCTGATCTTCCAGCGTGACGGTCGTCCGGCTTTGCGGAACCCGTGCGTCCGCCGCCGCCTGGGCGGCCTGCGCCTGCGCGAGCGCCGCGCCGGCCTGATGCTGCTGGGCATTCAGGGCGGCATCGGCCTGCCGCACCCGCGTCTCCGCGGCATCAAAGGCGGCCTGCGCCTGCTGGAGGGCGATCCGCGCATCCACTGGGTCGAGCTCGACGAGCGGCTCCCCCTTGTGGACGTGCTGGTATCCCCGCACCAGCACCCGGCCGACCCGGCCGAAGACCTTCGCGCTGATGATGGTGGTGTCGCCCTGGACGAAGGCGTCGTCGGTGCTCGGATGGGTTCCGGCGTAGCCGAAGTAATGAACGGTGTAGAACACAGCGGTGGCGATCACCGCCAGAATCACCCCGAACAGCCACCCGCGCACCCGAGACCCCGGACGCGTGCGCGTCCCAGCGGCGGCCGGATCTGCGCCGCCGCGATCGCCGTCCGCCGCGCCCTCGCGGGGCCGCATCGCCGGGTTCGTGGCGGGCGTCGGGGCCGCGCCCGTTCCGTTTACGCTGGCTGGCTCGATGGCAGGCATTGGTTGGCACCCCACTCTCACGGACAATTAACTTGTGATTTGCAAGTGAGCCGAGGTTACCACGGGTACTTGCAAAATGCAAGTATTTTGTGCATACTGAGATCTATGGAACGGGAGCCACGCTCGAACTGTCCGATTTCACTCGCGCTGGAAGCGATCGGCGACAGGTGGAGTCTGCTGATCCTTCGGGACGTGATCGCCCGGGGAAAGCAGCGCTATCACGAGTTCCTGAGCTCCGAAGAAGGCATTTCGACGAATATTCTGGCCGACCGGCTCGTCCGGCTCGAGCAGCAGGGTCTGATCACCAAGTCCGGCGATCCAGACGACAAGCGGCAGTTTCGGTATTCTCCGACACAGAAAGCGCTGGATCTGCTGCCCGTGATCTACGAGATGGGGCGGTGGAGCGCGAAGTACGACTCTCGAACGGACGTGACAAATCCGTTCTTCCGGCGGATGAAGGCCGGCAAAGAGGGATTCATGAGGGAGATCGTGGCTCGGTTCGAGGGCTCTCGCGCTCCTACTCCAAGAGGGCGGCCGCGGTCTCTCGCGCGACGGGCAGGTCAGGCTGAGCATAAGGGTTAAGCATGGAACCTGTTATCGTCGGCCTGATCCGCTAAGTTCGTACTCGGCCACGAGTCGGCGTACCGGAGCGGCCTCGCGGGGAGCCCCCGGACGCCGCGCGACGGCCAGGCCGGCCAGCACGAACGCCGCGCCCGCGACTTTGAACGGTCCGAAGTCCTCGCCGAACAAGAGCCAGGACGTGATGCCGCCGGCGACCGGCACGAGGTACATGAACAGCGACGCCCGTGCAACCCCCATGCGGCCGATCGTCCAATTCCACAGCGTCCATGCCACGTAGACCGGTGCGATCACCGTCCACGTAAAGGCGGCCCAACCCGCCGCGTTGACGGCCTCCCAGGGCCGTTGGAACAGCGACGGGACGAGCGCCAGCACGACGGGAACCGTCCCGATCGTCAAGGTGTAGGCCATCATCGCGGGCAGCCGGTAGCGAGAGAGCAGCGGTTTGCTCGCCACGGTATAGCCGGCGAAGAACGCCGCCCCGGCAAGGCTCAGCACGTCGCCGATGCCGTTCCCGCCCGATCGCAGACGGAGCGCCGGCAGGATGAACACCGCCACGCCGGCGATCGCCATCAGCATGCCGGCGTACTGGCCCGGACCGATCGGCTCGAGGCGCAGCGCGCGCAGCAGGGCGATCGCGAAGAGCGGTGCCACGGCAATCAACAGGGCGTTCGAGAACGGCGTGGTGTAGCTCAGCCCGAACGTGCTGAGCGGGATGTAGAACGTGTAGCCGAGCACGCCGGCGAGCGCCAGCGCGGGCAGATCGCCGGCGCGGAGCCCGATCGGCTCACGGGTCCTCATGCGCTGATAGACCAGCACCCCCCAGCTCAACGCGAGCATGCCGAGATAGCGCAGGCACATAAACGCGGGCGCGCCGAACTGCTCCAGCGCGACCTTCTGGAACGCGAAGCTCACGCCCCATATCGAGACCACAAGGAGTGCGACGAGATCTGCGCTGGCCGGCTGACGCTGAGCGGGCGTGGTGTCCATGCGTGGAGCCTAACCCGAACCGGGGACACGCCGCTATCCGATTTCGCCGGCAAATTCCGTGCGGCCGGCGCGGGTTGCATGGGCGCCTCCCGGGGCGAGCAAGGTTGTAAAATTGAGTGGTCGTTCGCCCGTTTGACCATGCCGGACCTTTGAGGTCGTGTGGCGATGTGTAGAAGCATCAAACCGCTGTTCAATTATCAGCCCGCGGCGACCGCCGACGAGATTCGGGCGGCGTCGCTGCAGTTCGTCAGGAAGATCAGCGGGTTCGCCAGGCCCTCAAAGGCCAATGAAGCCGCGTTCTTGGCGGCGGTGGACGAGATCGCCGGCGCCTCCGCCCGCCTGCTCCGTTCGCTCGAAACCGCGGCACCCCCGAAGAACCGCGACGAGGAGGCCGCCAAGGCGAGGGCCCGCGCCGCGGAGCGGTTCGGTGCGCCCGCGCCGTCCAGGCACTAGCGGTCCTTCGGTGCGCAGCGTGGCGCGGCGGGCGGTCCCAACGGCGCGGTGATCGTCCACCTCCTCGACGGCACCTACGAACTGTTCCGTCACTTTTACGGCCTCCGCCGCTTCACCCGCGGCGACGATCCGCCCCTCGGCGCCGTGGCCGGCGTGCTGCACACGGTGCTGCAGATGATCGAGACCGGCGCGACCCATCTCGGGGTCGCGACCGACCACGTCGTCGAGTCCTTCCGCAACGGCCTCTGGCCCGGCTACAAGACCGGCGCGGGTATGGAGCCGGCGCTGCTCGCGCAATTCCATCCGCTCGAAGACGCGCTGGCGGCGATGGGCGTGGCCGTCTGGCCGATGGTCGAGCTCGAGGCCGACGACGCGCTGGCCTCGGCGGCGCATCTCGCATCGGCCGACAAGCGTGTGGAGAAAGTCTCCATCTGGACGCCCGACAAGGACCTGGCGCAGTGTGTCCGCGGCACCCGGGTGGTGCAGGTGGATCGCCGGAGCCAGAAGATCCTCGACGCGGCCGGAGTGCGCGCGAAGTTCGGCGTGGACCCAGGCCTGATCCCCGATTACCTCGCCCTGGTCGGCGATCCGGCGGACGGGTATCCGGGGCTTCCGGGAATCGGTCCTGTCCGGGCCGCGCGGCTCGTGAATCAGTATGGAGCCATCGAGAATTTTCCGGTGGCTGCGCTCTCAGAGGATGCCCGGCGCACGGCTCTCCTTTTCAAAGATCTCGCGACGCTTCGGATCGACGCGCACCTTTTCGACAATGTGGATGACCTGCGGTGGTGCGGTCCCACAAAGGCTTTCACCGCGTGGTCGGAGCGCCTCGGGGACCCTCGCCTGCTGAAGCGTTCCCTCGCGGCGCCGGCCGGTTAGGGCCTACGTGGGGTGCTCAAGCGCGCGGTAACGGCGGATGAGATCGGCGACCGGCCGTAACGGCAGCACAGGCGCCACGCTACCGGCGCGCCCGACGATCTCGGTGGCGGCGCACAAGGCGTTGACGATGGCTTCCTCCGTCGCCTCGACCGCGCCGTCGAACAACCCCGACGTGGCTGCGTTGTCCACGTCGCGCAGGTCGTGCACCGTTTGTCCCATGACGTACCGGTTGCCGGTCGAGAACGCGATCGAGAAATCGCCGCTGCCGTTGTGCGCGGTGGCGCCGGTGCGCGCCAGTCCGAGATGCGCGCGCCGTGCCAGCCGGGCGAGCTGCCGGCTGAGCAGCGGGGCGTCGGTCGCCACCACCATGATGATCGACCCTTGCTGCACCCAACTCGGCTTCGGGGCATCGAGCAGCCGTCCCACGGGCACGCCGTCGATCCGGAGCAGTTCGCGCACGCCCGTATTCGCCGCCACGAGCGCGCCGACCGTGTAGGTCGCGTCGCCCACCTGGACGCTGCGGGACGCGGTGCCGATGCCCGCTTTGAACTGGAAACAGACGAAGCCGGTGCCCGCGCCGACCGATCCCTCGGCCACGGGGCCGCCGGCGGCGCTCCGCCATGCCTCAGCCGTCTCGCGCTCGCCCATCGGCCGGCCGACGAGGTCGCTCAGTTGGGCATCGGAGCACTCGGCCACGAGCGGATGCACGTAGCCGCCGCCCCGGCCGACGCGTGGATGGCGCCGCGTGGTCTCGCCGATCACCGCGTCGGCTACGCGGGCGACGTTGAACGACCCCGTGATCATGATCGGGGCGTCGAGCATACCCATCTCGTCGACGAACTCCCGGCCGAAGATCTCGCCGCTGCCGTTCAACACTTCGATCGCGGCCGGCACCCGGCGTTCGTACAGATCCTCGCCGTGCGGCACGATCGCCGTTACCCCGGTGTTGAACGGCCCTTCCCCGTGCGGGCCGGGCTGCCGGCCGTCCCGCCGCGTGTAGTGTCCCACCCGCACCCCGGGCACGTCCGTGATCGCGTTCAGCGGACCGGTCGGGAGGCTTCCCAGCGTCAGCCCCAGGTCGCGAAACCGAGACCGCCCGTCGCCCGCCGCGTCCATATCCCTGACTTGGCCGAGGCGAGCAGGCCGTTCCTGCAGGCACGGTTCTGACGCTGGCGGCCGGTCGCCGACGTCTATGCCGGAACCCGGCTGGCTCGAGACGAGCCTAGGCGGCCCGCGGTAGATCGCGCAGCAGGCGCGCCGCGCCTTCGCGCAGCTGGTACGCCTCGTACGGGTAGCCGAGCCGCTCGAGATCGCCGGCAAGGGCGATCAGCTTGAGAACGGCATCCGACCGGCCGATGCGGGGCAGGTCCGCGAGTGCGCCTGTGGCGGGTAGGGAGAGATCGTCGCTGGTCATCTTGGTGTGAGAATACGGCGAGGCCGTGAACTTCTTATTGCGTAGTTATGTGGAAGCTGTGCGGATGGAGCCCGCAGGCAGCGGGCACCGCAGCGCCCGATAGCGTCCCGGGGTGAGTCCGAACGCGGATGTGAAGGCGCGCGTGAAGTGCGCTTGGTCGGCAAAGCCGGCGTCGCACGCGATCTCCGCAAGAGGGCGCGCCTGGTGGATCGCCTCGCGCGCGCGTTCCAGCCGGCGCATCAGCTGGTAGCGGTGCGGGGCCGTCCCGAGCAGGACGCGGAACTGCCGGGCCAGGTCGTAGCGCGTGAGCCCGCTGGCCGCCTCCAACTCCGTTGAGCGCACCGCGCGCGACCGCTCGGTGTCGAGGATCTGCCGGGCGCGCTCGACGGCGGCGGCATCGACTCGCCGCGAGATCGCGGGCACCTCGCCGGCGCGTTCAGCGGCGAGCAAGCCTTCCGCCAGCTCCACCACGAGGCTGTCTGCGGCCAGCGGCTCCAGAGGCGCACGGAAGACCTCGCGGATGGCGCGGGCGAGCCGCGCGTTCGTCGACACCGCCTCGCGCAGGAAGGGCAGCGGATACGGCCGCCCGCTTACGGCCCTCATCGCATCGGCCAGCCGGCGGGGTTCCACGTAGACGATCCGGTATCCGAAGCCCTCGGCGGTGCCGGCGCGGCCGTCGTGGAGTTCGTCGGGATACAGCACGGTCACCTGGCCGGGCAGACTCGCGTGAACGGCGCCCCGGTAGTCGAAGACCTGCACGCCGGCCTCGGTCACGGAGACGGCGTAGGTGTCGTGCCGGTGCTTCCGGTAGGCCCGGCCGGCAAACCACGCGCGGAACAGCTCGACGCCGTCCACCGGCCCGGCGCTCGTGATCCACTCCCGCCCGGGCTCCCGGCACGATCGTTCAAGACCTTCGCCCGCTGATCTGGTTTGCTTGAGCCGCATGACTCCGTCCTCGAATACACAATGACTACCGAGCGGGCCGTGGCGTTCCTGCTCTTCGCCGTGGTGGCCGCCGGCACGCCCGGCCCGAGCAACGTCATGCTGACGGCTACCGGCGCGCAGGTCGGCGTCCTCCGTGGGCTGCCGTGCCTCCTCGGCCAGATCACCAGCATGGGCCTGATGCTCTTCTTCGTCCTCTCGGGGCTCGGGAGCCTGGTCCTCGGCCACCCGGCGGTGCTCCGGGCGCTCCACTGGGGCGGTGCCGCGGTGCTGCTCTGGCTCGCGTGGAAGATCGCGAGCGCCTCGGGCGCGGTCGATGCGGCCGGGGGCCGCCGGTCCCTCGGGTACCTGGACGCCGCCGCCTTCCAATGGGTGAATCCCAAGGCGTGGCTGGTCAGCGCGAGCGCGGCCAGCACCTTCCTCACGGCGAAGGCGGGAAGCCCTGTCGCACAGGCGGCCTCGCTTTCCGCGCTGTTCGTCGTGGCGGCGCTGCCGAGCTGCTTCCCGTGGCTGGCCTTCGGCGCCGCGGTGCAGCGTCTGCTGCGGACGCCGCGCCGCCTGCGCGTGTTCAACGTCACGATGGGCGCGCTCCTCGCGCTTTCCATCGTGCTGATCATTCGCTAAGGGGTAATAGCGGACAAGTCACGGAGGGATTCCATGGTTGCATCTGGAACAGCCGCGATCTTCGAAGGTCTGACAACGCCGCACGTCGCCGACGCCTGCCTTCGCAGCGGCGTGGACGTGCGCTGCGCCCCGTCCGACGTTCGGGCGCTCGGCCCATCCGGCCGTGTGGCGGGCCGGGTCCGGCCCGTGCGGCATTACGGCAGCGTCGATATTTTTCTCGAAGCGCTCGAGCAGGCATCGCCGGGCGAGGTCATGGTGATCGACAACGCGGGTCGCCGGGACGAGGCCTGCGTGGGCGACCTGATCGTGCTGGAGACGAAACTGGCCGGGCTCGCGGGGATCGTCATCTGGGGATTGCATCGGGACACGCAGGAGCTTCTCGAGATCGGGCTTCCGGTCTACAGCCTCGGCGATTGTCCCACCGGACCGCTCCGGCTCGACCCACGCGAGGCCGACGCGTTGGTCTCGGCCCGAGTCGGCGCCTTCGCCGTCGGCGCCGCCGACATCGCGATGGCGGATGCGAACGGCGTGCTCTTCGTGCCGGCGGCCCGGGCGCAAGAGATCGCGGCGCTCGCCGGTTCGATCCGGGAGACCGAGCGCGCTCAGGCGGAGAAGATGCGCCGCGGCACGTCCCTGCGCGCGCAGCTGCGGTTCTCGGATTTCCTCGCCCGGCGCTCTGAGAACCCGGCGGTGACCTTTCGCGACCACCTGCGCCGGATCGGCGGCGCGATCGAAGAATAGGAGCGGGCGACATGCTGACCTCGATCGGGGAGTTCGCGCGCTACTTCGAGGGAATTCGCCGCCGCACGTGGGCGGCGGTGGACCGCGTCACCCCGGAGATCTTGGAGTGGCGGCCCTGGCCGCAGGCGCTCAGCTGCGGGCAGATCATCCGCCATCTCGCGGGCGCCGAGCGATTCTTCGTCACCAAAGTCGTCGAGGACCGGTGGACCGACGCCCTCGATCCGGGACCGAGCCTCGACCTCGCCGCGACGCGCGCGCTGCTCGCCGCCGCGCACGAGGAACAGGCGCCGCGCCTGCTCGCCGTTCCCGACCGGCGGCTGCGGGAACGCGTCAAAGACCTCGCGGGCGGCGACGTCAGCGTTTGGCGTCTTCTGATGGCCATGGCCGAGCACGAGATCCACCACCGCAGCCAGCTCAGCAGCCGGTTGTCGGCCGGGGGCATCGGCGGCACGCAACTCTTTGGCTACCGGATGGAGGAGGTCATCGCGCGTGCGCGCACGGAGCCTCGCGGGCAGAGAGGAAGCAATGGCGGCCTTCCAGCCTGAAGACGTGGACTTCGAGTCCCGCGTCCGCGCCAGTTTCCGTCGCCAAGCCATCATGGAAACGATCGGCGGGGTTCTCACGCGCGTCGCGCCCGGCGAGGTCGACATCGAGCTGTCCTTTCGCGACTCGCTAACGCAGCAGCACGGTTACGTCCACGGCGGCATCATCACGGCGATTGCGGACAGCGCATGTGGATACGCGGCACTCACGCTGCTGCCGGCGGGCGCCGAGGTCCTAACTGTGGAGTACAAGATCAACTTTCTGGCGCCGGCCCGTGGTGCGCGGTTCGTGGCGCTTGGCCGGGTCATCCGGCCGGGGCGTACGATCACGGTCTGCCGAAGCGACGTCATTGCGGCGGACGCCGACACCCGCGTAACGGTCGCCTCGATGCTGGCCACGATGATTCGATCGCGGCAGACAAGCTGATCGCGGCCGCTTAACTCACCGCTTGCTTCACGAGCGCGGCGATCCTTGCTTCGTCGGCTGCCGTCATCTCCTTCAGCGCGAAGGCGGTCGGCCACATGTTGCCTTCGTCGAGCTTCGCCTTGTCGCTGAAGCCGAGCGTCGCATACCTCGTCTTGAACTTCTGCGCGCTCTGAAAGAAGCAGACGATCTGGCTGTCCTTGGCATACGCGGGCATCCCGTACCAGGTCCTCGGCGAGAGGACGGGCGCGCTGGCCTTGATGATCGCATGCAGCCGCTTGGCCATGACGCGATCCGGTGCCAACATCGCGGCGATCTTCGTGAGCACGGCGCTTTCCCCGTCCGCCTTGCTCGCGCCCGCCTTCAGTTCTCGGACGCGCTCCCTCATCGCGGCCCGCTCCTCGTCCGTGAAATTGGCGGATGTCTGGGCACGCTTCTTTGCAGCTTTCTTCTCAGCCATGGTTAGGTCACGCCTCCACGGAGGGCGTATCTCCCTCTGCTCGCCTGCTCGCACACGCTACCGCTACTAATTACTGCCGGCGCTTCTCCAAGTTGGCGAACCGGCTGTATTCCTTGTGGAAGTACAGTTCAACTGTCCCGATGGGGCCGTTGCGGTGCTTCGCGATGATCAGTTCGCAGATGTTCTCCTTGTTCTCTTTCTGCGCTTTTTCCTGATCGTAGTAATCCTCGCGGTAGAGAAACACAACGAGGTCAGATACTTGCTCGATTTCTCCGCTCTCTCGGAGATGGCTCAACATCGGCCGCTTCTGCCCGAGCGCTTCCACCGCCCGGCTCAGCTGCGAGATGGCGATGATCGGGACGTCGAGTTCCTTGGCGAGCGACTTGATACCGCGGGCGATCTCGCTCAGTTCCTGCGTACGGTTCTCCGACCGCTTATACGATTGGATCATCTGAATGTAGTCGATCACGATCAGGCCGAGTCCGTGCTCGGCCTTCAGCTTGCGCGCTTTGGCGCGCATCTCGATGATGGACATCGTGGCGGAGTCATCGATGAAGATCGGCGCTTCGCTCAGGCCGCCCATCGCGCGCGCCAGTTTGCGCCAGTCTTCGTCCGCGAGAAACCCGGTACGCAGCTTGCTGTTGTCGACTTGGGCCTCCGAGCAGAGGATGCGCTGAACGAGCTGTTCCTTGCTCGTTTCGAGGCTGAAGATCGCCACCGGAATCTTGGCGTCGAGCGCCGCGTGCTGCGCGATGTTGAGGGCGAGGGTCGTGTTATGGGTCCCTATGTCATTTGCCACGAAATTATGAGTCTCCGGAATCGTAAGGTCATAGACCTGCTTGTCACCGGTGGGCTCGATACTCTTGATCGTGTCCCAATAAATATCGCTCTTCGAAAGCAGCGCGAGGTAGTGATGGCACAGAGTTCGCGCAATTGCCTGCAACTTGATTCGTGACAGGTTCGTGCGCAGAAGCTGTGCTTTCGTCGCGGTCGCGAATCCGGCGCGGCGCGCCAGAGAAGCCATTGGCTCAAGTTGTTTCGCTGCGTCAATCGTGCGCCAAACTCTGCGTGGAACGGTGTCGGCATGAGAGTGGTGGCGTGTTCTGCTTCTCACGTGCGCCAACACTTTCGCTACATTATCTTCCTTTCCGAAGATCCCAATCTCGTGTGCAAAGGTCTCGATTGATCGGGGATCGGTGATGTTGAGCTGATAATAAGGCCGCCGGCCGCCCTTGTACTGAACACTGAACCGACACAGACTGCCGATGATCCCGAACCGGAGTAACAGATGCTGAACATGGCGCCCTAGCCGTTCGCTTGTTGTCGTGTACACGATTTTTGCATTTCTTGTCGCTGCGCTTGCTGTGGCGCAGCCGTCAGTTGCATACAAACGGTTGAGGAAGAGGGCAAGCTGTCGCTGCGGAAGCGTAAAGATCGCAGCAGGGACGTTTTTCTCCGAGGCACGTTTGTTCCAGATACCGTGGTCGATCAGATCCAAAACCACTGGGTTTTTGCTGCTCCGGCTCATGGCAGGGAGGCCGTGAGGAGCGAGGTCCTCCGGGGTCACCGAGAGAGCCTCGCAAAGGCGCCTGAACAATTCAGCCGACGGAACGTTGCTGCCCTTGATCCAGAAGGTAACGTTGGCCGGGCTTACTCCGAGACGGCGGGCAACTGCGACCTGCGCGCCGCGCCGCCGACCGATGACGTTGCGCAGTCGCCGGGCAAACTCGGCCCGATTTCTGAACACGGCAATCGGATCACCGGCGATTGAGAATGTCGGAGATCGCCAGTCGCTCTTCTCGCGCTCCCTCCGGACCCGGACGGCGCCGTACTCCTCCACGGCAGACGTAAAGTCGTCGATGAGACGTGGATTCGTATTTGTGAAGTTAGCCTTATTGCCCGTAAGCGCGCCGTCCCCGATGAGGTACGCTAGGACCTTTATCTCGCATTCGCGCATCGGCTTGGTTCCCTCGACTGGGATCCTACGAGGGACGGCGATGCGGTCGCCGACCTTCAGTGCTGCCAGCGGGATCCAACCCTCCAGCGTTCGGAATGGGTGTGACGCCGTGCATTCGACGGAGCGGCCGAGTTTCGTCGTTATCCGAAAAACCGGTCTAATTCCATCGTCGACGAATGCCGACGGTTCTGTCCATCGCAGCTTCCAGTCCGTATCGAGCGTCAGCAGGCGCGCCTGCCGGCGGCGGTAGATCTCCTCGATGGTGGCCACGCTGCCGTCTTCGAGGACGATCTCCGAATCGGCGCTCAGGCACTTCCCGACCGACGGACGGGCCGCGATGATCACCATGTCCGCCGCCTGGAGTCCCGAGGTCAACATGTCGAAGTCGGAGAAGCCGGTGCCCACGCCCGTGATCGTGCCTTTTTCCTGATAGCGCCGGTCGATCTTCTCGAAGCTCTGCTTGAGGATCTCCTTGATCGCCTCGAAATCCTGGACGCTGCGGCGCGAGGCGATGCCGAAGACCAGCTTCTCGGCGCGATCGATCATCTGGGCGACGTCGTCGGCGCCGTCGTACCCCATCGCGGCGATGTGCGTGCCGGCGCTGATCAGGGCCCGCAGCATCGACTTCTCCAGCACGATGTTTGCGTAGAAGTCGACGTTGGCGGCGGTCGGCACCAAGTTCGGCAGCGAGGCGACGTAGGTCGGCCCGCCCACGTCCTCCAATTTGCCGTTCGCCGCGAGGCGGTTGGTGACCGTGATGAGGTCGACGGGCTCCCCGCGCTCGAACAACTCGACCATGGCCTGGAAGATGACGCGGTGCGCGTCGCGGTAGAAGTCGTCGGCGCGGAGACCTTCGATGGCGCGGGCAATGGCGTCGCGGTCGAGCAGCATCGAGCCGAGCACGCCCTGCTCGGCCTCGAGATTCTGAGGCGGTACCCGTTCCAACTGCTGGACGATGCTCACGCGTACTCCCCGGTGACGGGCCTGCCGCGATTATAGAACATATGTTCGCGTTCGTCTACTTCGCGTGAGCAGAAGAATCCCGTCGTATGAACGACCTAGTAAATGCCAGAGGGAGGCTTCATCGTCCTTGTCCGCTTTTTGTGGACAACAGCCCAAAATGCTGCGAATAATGCTTCATAATTCGTGCACAGATTCCGGATAAGCTGGGGACCGGCGGGGGATGCGGGGTGTCCGCAGCCTCAGATGCCGGGTGCGATGACGATTCCGGTGACGCGTTCGGAGCCGTCCGTCACGAACCCGATCCCGATCTTCCGATATTGCACGATCGAGAACCCGCCGAGGCGCATCACCGACGAAGGACGTCCAAGCGTGCGCTCGACTTCCGCAAGGGCCGTGCCGTCGCCGAGCCCTTCACTCGTGCGGTATCTCGGGTCGTGGGCCAAGCTGATCAGCACGACGGTGTTCTGGAGGGTCTCGACGGCGATCGAGCGGAAACGGTCGCCGGGCGACTTCCACTCGTACCACTGCGTACGGCCGGTCGGATCGACCTTCGTTGGTTTTCCGAGGACACTCTCGACCGCCTCGAGATGCATGCCGATCGCGACGGGCCCGAGGCTGCGGCCCGGAACGACGAGGAACGGCGTGCCGGGAGCGGCAGAGACCGCCGCCGGCACGGCGATAAGCAGCGCGAGCGCGAACACGCACGAGCGGACCATACGTCCCCCCGAGGGCGAAGTGTGATCCTATTACGCCGCAGCCGCGCCGGGGGTTCGGCGCCCGTGCCGCGCCGGGCTACGTCGAACCCACCACGTTCACTTCGACCTTGGCGGTGTGCTTGGGGTGCAGCCGGACCGGCACCTTGTAGAAGCCGGTGCTCTTGATCGGCTCGTCGAGCTCGATCTGCTTCTTCGACACGTCCACGCCCTGCCGCTGGATCGCCTCGGCGACGTCCTGGGCGGTGACGGATCCGAAGAGGCGGCCGTCCTCCCCCGCGCGCGCGCGCACCTCGACGACGAGCGCCTCGAGCCGGCCCTTGAGCGCGGTGAACTCCTCGTTGACGCGCGCCTCGCGCCGCCCGGCCGCGGCCTTCGTCTGCTCGAGCGCCTGCAGGCTGGACTCGGTGGCCGGCGCCGCGAGCCCGCGCGGCAGGAGGTAGTTTCTCGCGTGGCCGTCCTTGACCTCGCGCACGTCGCCCGCGTGCCCGAGCGCCGCGACGTCCTTCAACAGAATCACCTTCATCGCTGATGCACCACCTTGGACGGGCGGCCCGCCGTCCGGACGTCCGCCGGAACGGGGGCGCCCTCGGTTTCCCCTTGGCGGGGTTCGGCCGGCGCGCCGTCCGACGGCTTGGATCCGGCGCGTGGAAGCAGCCGGCGGAAGTCCCACCATGTGTCCAGCATGCCGAGGATCGCGAGTCCAAGCAGCGGCAGGATCCCGGCGCCGAGCAGCATGAAGCCGAACAGGATCTGGATGAACGCGGGATAGCCGCGCCGGTTGGCCCACGTTACGCCGACGAGCGTCCCCTGGAACCCGAACACGAACAGGTTGACGAGCATCGCGTCCAGGGCGACGCCGGCGAGCCGCGGCTCGCGGATGGCCGCGAGCGAGCAGATCGCGCCGCCCCACAACATGACGGTCGAGAGCGAGGCCGACAGGCGCCACGTGAGCAGCGCCGGGACGCCCGGCAGCGGGTGGCCGACGCGGCGGAGGACCGAGCGGGCGACGGTGTAGCTCAGGTACGCCCACAAGAGCGCGCCGAGGGCGAGGGCGACCGGCAGCGCCGTGCGCAGGAACTGCGGCAGCATCTCGACCAGCTTGCGCATTTCCTCGACCTGCCCGGCGGGGGCCCCGATCCGGCGCTGCACGTCCATCGCCATCTGCATCGCCTTGACCTGGGTGGTGATGAAGTCGCCCATCACGTCCTGGTGCATGAGGGCCCCGGCCGCGGTGAGCATCGCCATCGACGCGAAGAGAAACGCCACCGAGCCGGCGAGGATCGTCCACTGCGCGGCGAGACCGCGGCGCACGCCCCAGCCGAGCGTCAGGCCGAGCGGGGCGAACATGGCCACCGCCGACGCCGCGTTGAGGGGGCCGGTGAACTGGAACAGCGCCGCCGCGGCGATGACGGACGCCAGCACCGCGATGCGCAGCCCCCAGCGGATGACAAGCAGCATGATGGGGAGCGGCGCGAGCAGCACGGCCACCGGCGGCGCGAGCAGGCCGACCGCGGCGATGATCGCGGTCAGGGCGGCGAGGATCGCTCCCTCGGTGAGACCGCGTGTCGGCTGCCGCCGGGTGGACGACGTCTTCACGGCGCGATCGGGACGGCCTAGGCGGACCCAGACGTTAGGCCCGCTACTCCCCGGTGTAGGGCAGGAGGGCCAGTTCGCGGGCCCGCTTGACCGCCACCGCAAGCGCCCGCTGGTGGCGCGCGCAATTTCCGGAGACGCGCCGCGGCAGAATCTTGCCGCGCTCGGTCACGAACCGCCGCAGGCGGTTGATCTCTTTATAGTCGATGTAGGTCGCCTTCTCAGCGCAGAACGAGCAGACCTTGCGCTTGGGCCTCCGCCGGTAATCGCGGCGCGGCCGCGCTTCTCTGTCCCTGGTCTCGGCCATTCGGTCCTCCCTGGGTCACGCGGTGTTTAGAACGGGACGTCCTCGTCGGGCCCTCCCTGGGCGGGCTCGTCGCCGGGCTTGGGCTGATCGCCCGGCGCGGACTCACTCGCGCCGGCGGCGGGCTTCGCGCGGTCGAGGAAACGGACCCCGTCTGCGACGACCTCGGCGACCTTGCGCTTCTGTCCGTCCTGAGTTTCGTACGACCGGATCTGCAGCCGTCCCTCGACGGCCACCATCCGGCCCTTCGTCAGATACTGGCTGACCTGCTCCGCGGTCTTGCGCCAGGCCACGACGTCGATGAAGTCGGTCTCACGGTTGCCCTGCTGGTTCTGAAACGGCCGGTCCACCGCGAGCGTGAAGCTGGCCACGGGCGCGCCGCTCGGTACGTACCGAAGCTCCGGATCCCTCGTCAGCCGGCCGATCAGGATGATGCGGTTATACATCGGCGCCCTCTGCTCCGGCCGCCGGAGATGCGCCGCCGGGCGGGGCCGGGGTCGATGGCGCGGGCGCCGGCGCCGCGGGGGCGGCTGCGGCTGCTGCGGGTGCGGGCGCCGGAGCGGCGGCGGGTGCCTGGGACGGTGGTGCGGAAGCCGCGGCGCGCACGGGCGCGGGGTGGTGCTCCGAGACAACGAAGCGCAGCAGATCCTCCTGCAGGCCGAGGGTCTGGCGGAGGCGGGCGACCTGTCCGGAGGCCAGCGAAAACACCGAGAGCACGTAGAAGCCGTCGCGGTACTTCTGAATGGCGTACGCCAGCCGGCGCCTGCCCCAGCGGTCTGTGTTCGCGACGGTCCCGCCGTGTTCGGTGATGCGCTGGTGGACGCGCGCGATGGCCGCGTCGATCGCCTCTTCCTCGAGGTCGGGACGTAGCACGGCAACAATCTCGTAATTAGCCAATCCGCTTCACATCCTTCCTGATGGACTGCCGGCTCACGAACTCCCCCTTCGGGGACTCGCCCGCGAGTGCGCGGGCGTTGCCGGCGTGCCCTGTCGCAACGCGCCGGGCGGCGCGGCACAGGGCAGGAAGGCACAGGGTGCCTCGTGTGACCAGCCGATTATACCACAGGCCCGCTCAGGCGGCGAAGCGGAACGTGATCACGTCGCCGTCCTGCACCTCGTACGCGCGGCCCTCGAGCCGTACGTGCCCCCGCTCGCGCGCCGCGGCCAGGCTGCCCGCGGCCACCAAGTCGCGCGCGGCGACGACCTCTGCCCGGATGAACCCACGCTCCATGTCGGTGTGGATGCGGCCGGCGGCCTGGGCCGCGTGCGTCCCCGCCGGTACGGTCCACGCCCGCACCTCGCGGGATGCGATCGAGAAGAACGTCCGGAGCCGCAGCAGGTCGAGGCACGCCCGCGCGAGCCGCGGGAGGCCCCGTTCGGTGAGGCCGAGTGCCTGGAGGAACTCCGCGGCCTGCGCGGGATCGAGGTCGGCCAGTTCCATCTCCAGGCGCGCGCACAACCCGAGCGCCGCCGCCCCTTCCTCCCGGGCGCGGCGGGCGACCGCGTCGAGACACGCGCCGCCGCCGGCGGCGTCGGCTTCGTCGACATTCGCGACGTAGAGCACCGGCCGCGAGGACAAAAGATGCAGCCGGCCGAGCGACTGTCGCGCGGCGGAGGGCGCGCGGCCGGGGTCCCCGGCCGGTCCCTCGGTCCCGGCAAACGTGCGCGCCGGGCGGCCGGCGGCGAGGTGCGCCTCGAGCGGCCCGAGCACCGCGTCCTCGTCGCGCGCGGCCCGGTCGCCCGTGCGCGAGCGGGGCGCGACCTCCGCGCGCGCGCGCTGCGCGGTGTCGAGATCCGCCATCAACAACTCGGTCTCGACGATCTCGATGTCGCGAATCGGATCGACGCCGCCTTCGACGTGCGCGACCGGACCCCCGAAGCACCGCACCACGTGCACGATCGCGTCGACCTCACGGATGCGGCCCAGAAACTGGTTGCCGAGCCCCTCGCCGCGGTGCGCGTTGCGCACGAGGCCGGCGATATCGACGACCTCGATCGTCGCCGGGACGACGCGCTCGGGCGCGACGACGCGCGCGAGCGCCTCGAGCCGCGGGTCCGGAATGGCAACCACGCCGACGCCGGGCGCGATCGTCGTGAACGGGTACGGCGCGATCTCGGCGGGGGCGGACGTGAGCGCCCGGAACAATGTCGACTTGCCGGCGTTCGGCAGGCCGACGAGGCCGCAGGCCAGCGCCATCGTCCTGGGATCGCCCGCGCGCTACGGCGCCGCGGTCGCGACGGCGTTGCCGCCGCCCTGTTTGGCGGCGTACATGCGGTGGTCCGAGGCGTCGATGAGGGCGATCGAATTGTCCCCGTCCTCCGGAAAGGCCGCGACGCCGAGGCTGACGGTGATCGACGTGATGTCGCGGCCGACGGGGAACGGCGTGTTTTCGATCGAGCGCCGGATCCGTTCGGCCACGTCCCCGGCGACGTTTCGCGGCGTGTGCGGTAGGAGCACGATGAACTCGTCGCCGCCGTAGCGGGCCACGAGGTCGATGTGCTTGCGGTGTTCCCGGTCGAGCGTCCGGGCGACCACCCGCAGCACGTCGTCGCCGCGCAGATGTCCGTAGGTGTCGTTGTAGTGTTTGAACCGGTCGACCTCGATCATGATCACCGAGAACGACAGCGCGTACCGCTTCGACCGCTCGAGTTCCTGGTCGAGCGTCTGGATAAACGCGCGGTGGTTCGCGAGCCCGGTGAGGCTGTCGGTGGAGGCGAGCAGCCGCGTCTGTTCGTACAGCCGGGCGTTGTCGATGGCGACCATGGCGTAGCCCGCGAGCGTGTTGAGCGTGCTGCGGCCGCGTTCCCCGAGGCGGTCCGGATCCGTCGTGCCGACGCTGAAGACGCCGACGAGCTGTGCTTCGCGCAGCAGCGGAATGGCGAGGGTGGTGTCGACCGCGGCGCCCCCGCCGCCCCCCGCGGCGACCAGCACCGGGCGGCGGTCCCGCGCCGCCTGGCCCTCCGCGCCTTCCCACGCCGGAATCCGCGTCCCGAGCGCCTGGCCGGTGCCGTAGGCCGCCCGGACCTCCAGGTCGCCGTGGTCGTCCGCGAGCAGAATCGCGCTGCGGTCGTAGCCGAAGCGGCGGCAGGTCACCTTGACCAAGGCCTCCAGCACGTCGGAGAGCTCGATCGAGGCGCTGAGCGTCTGGGCGGCCTCGTGCAGCGCCTGCAGCTCGTCGCGCGCCGTCTGCACCTGTGTAAAGAGCACCGAGTTGCGCATCACCGTCGACACTTGGCTGGCCAGCGCGGTGAGCAGCTCGACGTCGGCCGGGCCGAGGACGGCCTCCGTCGTCTCGACCTTGATGACGCCCGCGATGCGGCCTTCGACGAAAATGGGCACGCACGCCTCCTGCCGCGCGCGCGGGTCCAGGGTCTGATAATCGCGCTCGGCGGCGACGTCCGCGACGAGCATGGCGACGCCGGTCCGCGCAACGCGGCCGACGACGCCTTGGTCGACCGGCACCCGCGCGGGCACGGCGCCGTCGTACCCGCGCCGGCTCACGACGCGCAGGGCGAGACCGTCGTCGGTCACCGTCAGCACGTCGACGAGCGGGTAGCGCAGCGTCGTGTGCAGTTCCTCGACGAGCGCCTCGAACAACTCCTCCGGGCGCAGCGCCGCCGTAATGCGCGCTATCACCCGGTTCAGCGTCGCGAGGTCCCGGGCGCGCCGTTCGGCGTCGTTCAGGCGGCGCGCGTTCTCTACCGCGATCGCCGCCTGGTTCGCGAAGGCCGCGCCGAGCGCCGCGTCGGCCGGGGTATATGCGCGGACACAGTCGTGGTAGAGGCGCAGCACGCCGGTCACCCGGTCGCGGTACAGCAGCGGGAACAGCGCGACCGTTCGGTAGCCGGCCTTTGCCGCGGCGCGCCGCACCGACTCGGCGGGCGACTCCCGCTGCACGTCGGCGACGATGACGGGCTCGCGGCGCGCCATCACCTCCGCTTCGGGACCGGCGCCGGAGGCCACGCTCGCGGCGGCGGCCGCGACGTACTCGTCGGATAAGCCGCGCGAGAATACGTGCGTCGGCGTCCGTCCCGCCTCGCCGAGGAAGATGCCGCACCGGTCCGCGCCGAGCACGTCGCGCGCGCTGTCCGCGATGAGCTCGAACACCGCGTCCACGTCGTGCTCCGAATTGATGCGCTCGGAGATCGTCTCGAGCGCCCCCATTCGCTGCAGCTGCGCGCGGGTGGCGTCCGACAGCCGGACGTTGTCGACCGCGACTGCGCCCTCGTTGGTAAAAGCCTGCAGCAGTTCGATCTCCTCCGCCGTCCAGGGATGGACCTCGCGGCGCCCCACGGCGACGGCGCCGACGACCCGGTCGTTCGCCATCATCGGCACGGCCAGCACGGCGCGCGAGGCGCCGGCCGGCAGCGCCTCCGGCGCGCCCGGCAGCGCGAGGGTATCTGCGGTGGCCACCGGACGTCCGTGCCGGATCGCGTCGATGACGGTCCGCGCCCTCCAATCGCCCGACGCGAGCGCGCCCTCAAGCCGCGCAGCATCGTCGCCGCCCAGATTGCGGGGCGCCGCCACGACGAGGGTGCCGGCGGCTGTGTCATAGTGCACGAGGACGCCGCGCCACGCCCCGAGCGTCTCGGTCGCGAGATCGACGATGAGCTGCTGGATGGTGGCGGCGCCGGCGCCGGATGCCGCGGCGCGCGCGACCTGCTGCAGGGCTTCCATGCGGGCGACCCCCCGCCGGGTCGCATCGTACAGCCTGGCGTTGTGCAGGGCAAGGGCCGCGAGCGTGGCCAGCGTGGCCACGAGTCGCTGCTGCGGAGCCGTGAAGTACGACGGCACGTGCTTGACGAGCGTGAGCACGCCGACCGGCTCGGCGCCCGCCGCGAGCGGGACCGTCAGCAGAGACTCGTCGGCGGCGCCGTCGGTGATCCCGGTCGCGAGCGGCGCCGCCTGCTGCGGGGTCAGGCCGCGCGCGAGCGCGATCGCGTACGTGCCGTCGGCCTCCCGCAGCGCGATCCACAGCGCGTCCGGCCGCGCGAGGCGCTGCGTCAGATCCGCGAGGCGGTCGAGGAGCCCGCCGATCTCGAGCGTGCCGAGGAGGTCGCCGACGGCCGCGTTGATCGCGGTCGTTTCCTGGACCGCGTGCTGCCGGGCCGTGAGGAGCAGTCCGGCCACCGCGGCGACCAGCAGGGGGGCGAGCGAGCGGGGCTCGCCCGGCGACAGACGGCCGCCGAGGAGCAGTGTCAGCGTCGTCCCCGCCGCGCCCAGCGCCGCGCTCGTCGAAGCCTGCCAGACGCCGCTGTGCGCCAGCAGATACCGCAGCCGCTCGCCGCGCACGATGGAGAGGCGCAGGCTGACGAGCAGTGCCTGCGCCACCGCGTAGACGCCGACCGCCGCGACGACCCCTGCGGCCGCGCTGCCGCCGTGCCACGCCAGCGGAGTGCGGAGCGTGCCGCCCGGCGCGGCCACCGCGTTCCAGGCAGAGCCCGCCAGCAGCACCGTGAGCGCGCGCTGACCCGGATTGAAGATGCGCGTCAGCCCCCCGCGCCGCTGAAACCCGTCCACCGCCGCCACCCCGGCGGCGCCGGCCAGCGCCGCGGGAATCTGGCCGTAGACGATCATGGCCGGCAGTAGCACGAGGGATGCAAGCGAGACATACCCGCCGGCGACGAGCGGGAAGGCGACGGAATCGGCGAGCATCGCGAGCACGACAAGCGCGAGACCGATCCCGAGCGGCGGGAACACGACGCCCTGCGGCCCCCGCACGCCGGCAATGACGATCAGCGCCGCGGCGGCGAACGGCGTCCACGCGCTGAGCGCCGACCTGAGATTCCGAGCGCGGTCCTGCCCGTTCACCCCCGCGGTGCGCGGGGCGTCGGTCCGGGTTGACGTCGGTTCACGAGAGGTTTGGCGCACGATTGCGGAAGGAACCG
>DATGFS010000042.1 GCA_035308905.1 bacterium
CGGAACGACCGGCGGCACAACCGGCGGGACGACCGGGGGAACAACCGGCGGAACGACCGGCGGCACAACCGGCGGGACGACCGGCGGAACGACCGGTGGAACAACGGGCGGAACGACCGGCGGCGTGTCGACCGGCGCGACGACCACGACTAGCGTAAGCAGCGGTGCCACCGTCACTCTGCCACCTGAGTCGAACGGCGAGTCCGCTGGGGGCGGCGGCGCGGAAGCCGGCGCGGCCGGTGCTGGGGCTGCAGGAGCTGCAGTGGTTGCGGCTCCGATTGAAGCCGCTCCGGCGGCTCAGCCAGCGGCGCCGGAAGTTGTCACGGCGGCTCCCGGTGCGGTAGCTCCAGGCGCGGCTCCAGGCGCGGCGGCTCCTTCGGCTCCGGCGGCAGCAGCGCCGGCTCCAGCGGTACTGGGCGCGCAGCAGACCGCGCCATCCGCTCCAACGCAGCCGGCGATACTGGGAGCGGCGCAGGTCAAGCCGCGTACGCTTCCGTTCAACGGACTCTCACCGGCTTGGGCGACGCTCGTGACCGGCGGGCAGTGGGTAGGATCCCTGCTCGGCATGCTCGGGCTGCTGCTCTTCGCGCGGGGGTTCCGTAAGCAGACGTAACGTTCTATGCGGTTCTAAAGGTGACGAATCGGCAATTGACCCGCGCGGGGCGCAGCCCCGCGCGGGTCAACCGTTTGCTCGGGCAGAAGCGGCTCGAGAAATTCGAACTAGTCGGTGAAGTCCTCGACGACGATCACGCCGTGCGGTCCGCCATCCATCACGCCGATGCCGATCCAGCGATAGACCGGCGAGAGGATGTTGGCGCGGTGTCCCGGGCTGTTCATCAGCAGCCGGTGGGCTTCCTGGACGTCCTGCGCGTACGCGAGATTCTCACCGACGTGCCACGGCGAGAGTCCCGCGGCTTCCACGCGCGCGAGCGGCAGCCGGCCGTCCCGTGATTCGTGCGAGAGATATCCATAGGCAAACATGTCGGATCCGTGCGTTCTCGCGACCGTGCGGAGGGTGGTGTTGGCCCTCAGCGGCGACAGCCCCGCCGCCTCGCGGGACTGGTTGAGGAGAGCCAGCATCGTGACCTCCATCACCGACGATGCCGGAGCCTCTGCGATCCGGTACGGCAGTGTGTAACTGCGGGTCAGTTCGGTGCGGTTAGGCGCGGGCGCGGAAGCGATCGCGGCCGACGCCGCGGTGAAAACGATGACTGCGAGCAGTGCGCCGGCGCATGTCGAAACCCTGCGCATCGGTCTCTCCCCCCGAATGAAACTTCCCTTCGGTCAGTGGCTAATTT
The DNA here is from genome assembly GCA_035308905.1 of bacterium. Lineage (NCBI taxonomy): Bacteria > bacterium. The sequence continues at coordinate 1,299 of DATGFS010000042.1, forward strand.
ACTCGACTCATGCCCCACCGCGCCATAGGTTGGCGGCCCGATTGTTGGCAAAAGCGGCGGGGTGGCCGCCGCAGTTCCCTGGGGACGATAATGCCTCGTCGGCCGCAGGGCAGGAGCTGGACGCGCCCTCGCAGTAGTTCTATCTACGGAACTAGTGTTCGGAGTATCGAATCATGACGACCCGTCCCGGGCGCGGCGGAATCTCGCGCCAGACGGGCAGGGAGGCCCGATCGTGCCGGATACCGCGGTACGCCTTACCTCGCGTTCCGTGCCCGCCGTGGCCCGCGCGGCCGGCATCCTTCGCGCGCTGGCCGGGCGGCGCGAGGCGAGCCTCACCGATCTCGCGCGCGCGGTCGGCATCTACAAGAGCACGGCGCACGGCATCCTCGGTACGCTCAGCGCCTTCGACCTCGTGGAGCGGGACCCGGCGACGCGGCGCTACCGGCTCGGGTCCGCGCTGGTGGCACTCGGCCGGGCCGCGCAGGACCCGGACAACCTCGGCAGTCTGGCCCGGCCGCACCTCGTCGACCTGAGCCGGCTCAGCGCGGAGACCGTCGCCCTGCACACCGCGGACGGCGACGGCTCGATCATCGTGGCGAGCGAGGAGTCGCCGCAACGTCTCAAAGTGACGGCCCCGCCCGGCTTCCGCATGCCGCCGCACGCGGGCGCCGTGGCCAAGGTGATCGAGGCGTTCGATGCCGCGCCCCGCAGCCTGCCCGCGGTCCTGCCGGCGTATACCGGCCGGTCGATCACCGAGATGGACCGGTGGCGGCGGGAACTCGGCAAGGTCCGGCGCGCGGGATTCGCGCTCGACGACATGGAGTTCCAGGAGGGCATCCGGGCGGTGTCGGTGCCCGTGCTCCTCGGCGGTGCGGGCCGGCGCGAGTTGATCGGCGCGTACTCCATTATCGCGGTCGCTTCCCGGGTGTCGATGGCGACGCTGCGGGAGTGGGTACCGGCGCTGCGGACATCGGCACAGGGCCTGGCCGAGGCCCTCCGGCAGGCCAGAGACCCGGGACCGCGTGACGGGACGCCATGAAAACCGCGCTGGCCCTCCGCGTCAACGGCGAGACCCGCGATCTCATCGCGCCGGTGCACAAGACGCTGCTCGAGGTGCTCCGCGAGGACCTCGGATTGACCGGAACCAAGCACGGCTGTGAACTGGGTGAGTGCGGCACGTGCACGGTGCTCGTCGACGGCGAGCCGGTGTTGAGCTGTCTCACCCTACCCGTGGACGTTCAGGACAGCGAGATCACGACGATCGAAGGGGTGGCCGCGCCCGGCGCGCCGCATCCGCTGCAGGCGGCGTTCGCGGATCTCGGCGCGGCGCAGTGCGGGTACTGCACGCCCGGCATCGTGCTGGCGGCGAAGGCGCTGCTCGATCGCAACCCCGCGCCGTCGCGCGAGGCCATCGCGTCCTGGCTCGCCGGGAATCTCTGCCGCTGCACCGGCTACCTGAAGATTCTCGAAGCGGTCGAGCTGGCGGCGCAGCGCATGCGCGAAGGAGCACGTTGATGGCGGACCACGGCAAACTGCGCATCATCGGGCGTCCCTGGCGGCGCGTGGACGGGCCCGGCAAGACCACCGGACAGACGGTCTATGCCGACGACCTGCTGCTGCCCCGCATGCTGCACGGCCGGCTGCTGCGAAGCCACCTGCCGCACGCGCGCATCCGGCGTCTCGACGCAAGCCGCGCCCGGGCCATGCCCGGAGTGCACGCCGTCATCACCGGGGCCGACCTGCCGGTGAAGTTCGGCATCATGCCGAGCAGCCAGGACGAAGAGACCCTGTGCCTGGATAAGGTGCGCTACGTCGGCGATCCGATCGCCGCCGTCGCGGCCGTGGACGAGGAGACCGCGGAGCGGGCGTGCGGGGCGATCGACGTCGAGTACGAACCGCTCACGCCGGTCATGTCGATCGACGAGGCGGCCGCCCCGTCCTCGAGCGGGGGGACCGTCCGCATCCAGGACTACGGCGACGGCCCGGGCCCTCACGTGCACAAGAACGTCTCGCTGGAGTTCGGCGACGTGACGGCCGGCTTCGCGGCGGCGGAGCACGTGCGCGAGGACGTGTTTTTCTTCCAGGGCAACACGCATCTGCCGATGGAGCAGCACAGCGCCGTCGCGCAGCGCGACGCGGCGGGCCGCGTGACCCTCTGGACGTCGTCGCAGACGCCGCATTACGTACACCGGGCGCTCAGCAAGGTCCTCGGCCTGCCGATGAGCGCGATTCGCGTGATCGCCACGCCGGTCGGCGGCGGCTTTGGCGGCAAGAGCGACCCGTTCAGCCACGAGATCTGCGCCGCCAAGCTGGCCCTCCTGACGGGCCGGCCGGTGAAGATCACGCTCACACGCGAAGAGGTGTTCTACGCGCACCGCGGCCGGCACCCGGTGCTGATGTGGATCCGCACCGGCGTCCGGCGCGACGGCCGGATCACGGCCTGCCACATCCGCACGTTTCTCGACGGCGGCGCCTACGGCTCGTACGGGGTCGCGACGACCTATTACACCGGCGCGCTGCAGACGGTGACGTACCGCATTCCCGCGTACAAGTTCGAGGGCGCGCGGTTTTGGACCAACAAGCCGCCGTGCGGTCCGAAGCGCGGCCACGGCACGCCCCAGCCCCGCTTCGGCATCGAGATCCAGTTGGACAAGCTCGCCGAGGACCTGGGCATGGATCCCGCCGCGATCCGCCTCGTGAACGCGACCGCGCCGTTCACGCGCACGGTGAACCACCTCCGGATCACGAGCAACGGCCTGCGGGAGTGCATCGAGCGCGTCGTCGCGGCGAGCGGATTTCGCGAGAAGCACCGCCGCCTGCCGGCCGGACGCGGCATCGGCCTCGCGGTGAGCGCCTATCTGAGCGGCGCCGGTCTCCCGATCTACTGGAACGACATGCCGCACAGCGAGGTGCAGCTGCGCGTCGATCGCGGCGGCGGGGTCACCCTCTACTGCGGCGCGATCGATATCGGGCAGGGGAGCGATTCGGTGCTGGCCGGCGTCGCCGCCGAGGTGCTCGGGCTCGACCCCGCCGAGATCAGCCTCGTCACTGCGGACACGGACCTCACCCCCATCGACCTCGGCTCATACAGCAGCCGCGTGACGTTCATGGCCGGCAACGCGGCGCTCGCCGCCGCCGGCAAGGCCCGCGACCTCCTCTGCGCCGCGGTGTCCGAGCATCTCGAAGTCGACCGCGACGACCTGGTCGTCGGCGACCATCGCATCCACGCGGCCGGCGATCCGCCCCGCGGCGTGACGTTCGCGGAGGCCGCGGCCCTCGCGGAGGCGATGTTCGGCGCGCTCACCACGGTGGGCTCGTACCGGCCGCCGCGCCTCGCCGGGCCCTACAAGGGCTCGGGGGTCGGGCCGTCGCCGGCCTACTCCTTCTCCGCGGCGGCGGTCGAGGTCCAGGTGGATCGGGCCACCGGCGACGTGCGGGTGGAGCGGGTCTGGATCGCGCACGACATCGGCCGCGCGATCAACGAGACGCTGGTGATCGGACAGATTGAGGGCAGCGTCTACATGGCGCTCGGCGAGGCCCTGATGGAGGAGCAGACCTTCCGCAAGGGCCTCCACAAGATTCCGTCGATGCTCGAGTACAAGAGCCCGACGTTTCTGGAGATGCCGCCGGTCGAGACAATCCTGGTCGAAAGCGACGACCCGGAAGGCCCCTTCGGCGCGAAGGAGGCGGGGCAGGGACCGCTCCTGCCCGTGATCCCTGCCGTCGCCAACGCGGTTCACGACGCGGTGGGCGTGCGGATCGACGAGATTCCGATCTCGCCCGACAAGGTGCTCGCCGCGATGGAGCAGCGGGCGAAGGGCGGACCCGCGCGCGTCGGGCCGCGCGGCATCCCCGCGTTCCCGTTTCGCCCGCCGCTTGTCGTCGAGCCGCCGGCCGGATGGGATCAGGCGTGGCGGCCGGATACACTCGTGGCCGGTGGCGCGCAGGGCCCCGCGCGGCGCCTCCATACGGGGACGGACCTCGACGCCGCCGGGAGCGCCCGTCGCGGTCGAGACCCCGGGCGCGCGACCGGCCCGGACGCCGCGGACAGGGAGGACCGCTGATGCTGCGTCTTCCGCCGTTCGTGTACCTCGCGCCGCGCACCTTGGAAAAGGCGATCGGCTTCCTCGGCGAGACCGCCCCCGACGGTATGCCGGTCGCCGGCGGCACGGACCTCTATCCGAACATGAAGCGCCGGCAGTTCGAGCCGAAGACGCTCGTGGGGCTGCGCGGCATCCCCGAGTTGCGGCGGCTCGCCGGCGATCCGGACCGCGGGATGACCGTGGGCGCGTGTGTGACCCTGACCCGCCTCGCCGCCGACGCCGGCATCGCGGACCGATATCGCGCCCTGGCGCTTGCGGCCGGCGCCGTGAGCACGCCGCCGCTTCGCAACATGGGCACGATCGGCGGCAACCTCTGCCTCGACACGCGGTGCAACTATTACAATCAGACCTTTCACTGGCGTAAGTCGATCGGCTTCTGCATGAAGAAGGACGGCGACATCTGTCTGGTGGCGCCCGGCAGCCCGCGCTGCTGGGCGATCTCCTCGACCGACACGGCGCCCGCCGCGATCGCCCTCGACGCGCGGCTCCGGCTCGTCGGACCGGGCGGCGAGCGGACCGTCCCGGCCGCCGAGTTCTACCGAGACGACGGAATGCAGTACCTCGCCAAATCCCCGGAGGAGCTGCTGGTCGAGGTGATCCTGCCGCCGGCCGACGGGTGGCGCTCGACCTATTGGAAGCTGCGGCGGCGCGGGTCGTTCGATTTTCCCATTCTCGGCGTTGCGGCCGCGCTCCGATTCGAGCCTGACGGCCGCATCGCGGATGCGCGGATCGTGCTCGGCGGGGTCGCCTCGCATCCCGTGGAGGCCCCGCAGGCGGCGGCGCTCTTGCGCGGGCGGCATCCCGCCGAGGATCTCGTGGCGCACGCCGCGCAGGCGGCGGCCCAGCCGTCGCGGCCGCTCGACAACGCCGATTTGACGATCGGCTACCGCAAGAAGATGACGCGGGTCTATGTCGAGCGGGCCCTCCGGGAGCTGACCGGATTGTCGGTCGAAGGGGCGGCGGCCGGCTAATATTCGGGCGGCGCGTAGACGTTGACGGTGACGAGCGGGTCTCCACCGGTGTTGCGGATTTCGTGATGCTCGCCGGCTTCGATGAGCAGGAGGTGTCCCGTCTCGATCGGCACCGTTCGCCGCTCGACGGTCGCCTCACCGCGGCCCGCGATGACGTAGAGCCACTTATCCGCGCCGGCGTGGACGTTGTCGTCGCCGCCGGTGGACTGACCGGGCTTGAGCACCATCGTCGCCGCCTGCGATCGGGATGTCCCGGCCACCACATCGAAGAATCCCTTTGCAGCGTTTGCGCGCACCGTCTTCATCGCGTCTCCGCCGAGGTCCGACGTCTTCAAGGGATGTTTCCGCGGGTCCGATTTGCCGTCCGGATAATCCCTTCCGCATGACGAGGCCGCTCTCCGGCCGTTGTAGAATGAAATCGCGACGTGGACGGCGGCCCCTGCGAACGGCGGCCGCGGCATGGAGGTGGCGTGTGGACCGGGCCCTACGGACGCCGCTGTGTGATCTTCTTCATATCGACTACCCGATCATCCAGTCCGGCATGGGGAATGTCGCCGGTCCCGACCTCGTGGCCGAGGTGGCAAAGGCGGGCGGACTGGGCATCTTGGCCGGGCTCGGCGTTCCGCCCGACGAGCTGAGCCGGCGCATCCGGCAGGTGCGCGAGCTGACCGATCGTCCTTTCGGCGTCAATCTCTGGCTGCACACCGAACTGCGGCCGCCCGTCGATCCGGCGACCATTCCGGGCGAGACCGTGGCCGCCGTGCAGGGCACGCTCAATCGGTTCCGTGGGCGCCTCGGAGTGCCCGCGACCGACGCGCGTCCGCCGCGGCTCCCCGACCTCGTGGATGCGCAGTTCGACGTGATCCTGGAAGAGCGCGTTCCGGTATGGAGCATTGGCTTGGGCAACCCCGGTCCCGAAATGGTGCACCGCTGCCGCGAGCGCGGCGTCAAAGTCCTGGCGATGGCGGCGCGGCTCGACGACGCGAAGGCGCTCGAGCGGTCCGGGGTGGATGTGATCGTCGCTCAAGGCGGGGAGGCCGGGGGCCATCGGTCCACGTGGGTGAAAACCCGTACCGCGGAAGAGGCAAGCGTCGGCCTCGTAGCCCTGGTGCCTCAAATTGTCGACGCGGTCCGGGTTCCGGTCGTCGCGTCAGGCGGTATCGTTGACGGCCGTGGGCTCGTTGCCGCGCTCGCCCTCGGCGCGCAGGGGATTCTCCTCGGGACGCGATTCGTCGCGACGCGAGAATCAACGGCCCCGGAGTTTTACAAGCGGGCGCTCATCGAGCGCGACGGGAGCGCGACGTCGGTGACCGACGCGTTTACCGGTCTCTTCGCGCGGGCCCTGCGCAATTCGTACGCGGAGGAATACGCGCGGTCCGGCGCCCCGGTCCTGCCGGGTCTCGCCCAGCGGGCCGCCGCGCAGGACGTGTTCACCGCGTCCGCGGCGCGAGGGACCGGAGAGTACTTCCCGATGTTTGCGGGCCAGGGCGTCGGCTTGATTCGCGACCTGCCGGGCGCCGGCGACGTCGTGCGGACGATCGCCCAGGAGGCGCGGGCCGTGCTGGCGAGTCTTCGCGTCGAAGACCTTCCATAATATGGCGAAGTCCATGCCGGCCGACAAGAGGCCGGCCACCGTGAAATCAAAGCGCGAGTCGCCGCGAAGCGAGGAGCGTGCCGGCCGCCTGCCGGCGGACCGGCTGCTCGAGATGCTCTACTTCATGCGCCTCCAGCGCGCCGTCGAGGACCGAGGCGTCAAACTCTACTACCAGGGCCGCATTCCGGGCGCGTACTTCACGGGGTGGGGCCACGAGGCGATCGTCGTCGGCGCCGCCGCGGCACTCGCTCCCGACGACCTGCTCGCCCCGATGCATCGCGATCTCGCCGCGTACATCATGCGCGGCATCACGGTCGGCGAAGTCTTTGCACAGTTCCTCGACCGCGAAGGCGGCCCGACGCGGGGGCGCGACGGCAACGTCCACATGGGCGACCCGCGCCGCGGGATTCTGCCGTTCATCAGCCACATGGCGGCCTCCGTGCCGGTCGCGGCAGGCATGGCGCTCGCGTGCCGGCAGCGCGGCGAAGCCCGCGTCGTCCTGACCTTTTTTGGCGACGGCGCGACGAGCACGGGCGCATGGCACGAAGGCGTCAACTTCGCCGCGGTGTTCCGGCTGCCGGTCGTCCTCGTGCTCGAGAACAACCAGTACGCGTACTCGACGCCGCTCGACCGGCAGACCGCGGCGCAGGCGTTCGTCGACAAGGCCGCGGGATACGGGATCCCGGGCGTGGCGGTTGACGGCAACGACGTGCTGGCGGTCCACGAGGCAGCGGCGGCGGCGGTGGTGCGCGCGCGGGACGGGGCGGGTCCAACGCTCATCGAGTGCCGCACGCTCCGCGTCCGCGGGCACAGCGAAGCCGACAAGTTCTCATACGTCCCGAAGGCCCTGCTGGAGGAGTGGGCCGCCCGGGACCCGATCGTGGCGTTCGAGGAGCGGCTGCGGGCCTGGGGCGTGCTCAGCGCCGAGATCGACGAGGCGATGCAGTTCCGGGTCGCGCAGGACGTCGAGGACGGTCTCGCCTGGGCGGAAGCGAGCCCCGAGCCGGATCCGGCCACGGTTACGCACGGCGTGTACGCCGAAGAATGACGGACGGGGCGGCGCGGCCGGCCGGGACCGCGCGGCCGCGGAAGGAGCGGCGGTGGCGCAACTGACGTATCTCGAGGCGATCCGCGAAGGGCTTCGCGCGGAGATGCGGCGCGACCCCCGCGTGTTCGTGCTGGGCGAGGACATCGGCGTCTATGGCGGCGCGTTCAAGATCACCGAGGGGTTCCTCGACGAGTTTGGTCCGTGGCGGGTCATCGATGCGCCGCTCGCGGAAACCGCCAACGTCGGCGCCGGGATCGGCGCGGCGGTGATGGGGATGCGGCCGGTCGTCGAGATGCAGTTCGCGGATTTCGTCACGGACGCGTTCACCCAGGTCGTGAACATGGCGGCCAAGTACCACTGGCGGACACGGATGCCGCTGCCGCTCGTCCTGCGCATGCCGTACGGCGGCGACGTCAAGGGCGGCCCGTTCCATTCGCAGTGCATGGAGGCGTGGTTCGCGCACACGCCCGGCCTCAAGGTCGTGGCTCCCGCGTTCGCCGAGGACGCGAAGGGCCTGCTCGTCGCCGCGATTCGCGATCCGAACCCCGTGATGTATTTCGAGCACAAGCACCTCTACCGCTTCCGGCGGGAGGAGGTGCCCGACGGCGAGTACGCCACGCCGATCGGGCGCGCCCGACTGGTCCGCGAGGGGACCGCGCTGTCCGTGATCTCGTACGGGTGGATGCTCCACAAATGTCTGGAGGCGGCCGGTCTCGCCGCGGCGGACGGCATCGCGGCGGAGGTGCTCGATCTGCGCACGCTCGCGCCGCTCGATCGCGATGCGATTCTCACGTCGGTGCGCAAGACCGGCAAGGCGCTCATCGTGCACGAGGCGTCGCGGACCGGCGGCATCGGCGGCGAGATCGCCGCGCTGATCGCCGAAGAGGCCTTCGACTCGCTGGACGGCCCGGTCATCCGTCTGGCGAGCGAAGACACACCGGTGCCGCACAACACCGGCCTCGAGGCGGCGTTTCAGCCGACGGTCGCGGAGATCGCGGACGCGATGCACCGGCTGGCCGCGTACTGAGCCGCGGCCGCGCCGTTGACGGACCGCCCTGCAGGTCGCGTGGATGATGGGATAGCGCAGAGCGGATTCTGGAACGGATTTCTGCAGACGGTGCCGCTGTGGGCGGGCGTCGCGCCGTTCGGCGCCGCCTACGCGCTCGCGGCGCACGCCGCCGGGCTCGGCGCGGCGGAGATAGCCGGCATGTCGATCCTCGTCTACGCCGGCAGCGCGCAGTTCGCCGCGGCAGCCTTGTTTGCGGGAGGCGCCGGTCCCCTTGCGATTCTGCTCACGACGCTTGTCGTGAACACGCGGAGCGTCCTCCTGTCCGCGTCGCTGGCGCCGCCGCTGCGCCGGTATTCGCGAATGCTGCGGGCCGGCGTCGCGTTCGTGATCGTGGACGAGTCGTATGCGATGTCGATCGGCCGTGTGCTGCGCGGCTCAGGCCCGCCGTATCTTCTGGGATCGGGGACGAGTCTCTACCTCGCGTGGCTCGGGGGTACTGCGGCGGGCATCGCCCTCAGCCTGGGGGCGTCCGGCCTCGGGCCGATCGGCTTGGATCTCGTTTTTCCGCTGAGCTTCTTCGTTCTCCTGATGCCGTATCTCGGGTCCCCGGCGGCGCGCATTGCCGCCGCCGTGGCCGGCGGCCTCGGCCTCGCGGCCCGCCTCATCGTTCCGGGGTCCTGGTATCTGCTGATCGCCGCGGTCGGCGGGACGCTCGCGGGCGCCGCCGCCGAACCCCGCCGGTGAACCACTGGCTCGTCATCGTCGCGATGGCGGCGATCACCTATGTGCTGCGGGCGGCGCCGCTGATCGTGCCCATGGGGCGAATCGAGGCCGGGCTCGAGCGTCGTCTGCGCCATCTGCCGCCGGCGCTCTTCGCGGCGTTGATTGTGCCTGCGCTGCTGGCCCCCGCCGGGGCGCTGCTCGGGGGCGTCCGTCTGTGGGCCGGTCTCCTCGGGTTGGTCGTCGGCTGGCGCACGCGGAGTATCCCGGTGACGATCGCCGCCGGGCTCAGCGCCTACGCGCTGCTGCGCTGGCTCGCCCCGTAGGTCAGTCCGGCGCCGGTCGCGGCTCGAGCACCTCCCCGCCGGCGATGGTCAGCACCGGTACGAGCCGCCGGCGTCCCGTCATCGTCCGTCCCGTCACATCCACGTACTCGAAGGCGCCGGTCCGGTCGTCGAGCACCGTGACGTCGGCCGGCGAACCCGGACGCAGCGTGCCGAGGTCGGGGCGGCCGATCGCGCGCGCCGGCGCGGACGTCGCCGCCGCGATCACCCGCTCGAGCGGCATGCCGAGGCTCAGCAATTTGGACATCGTGGTCGGCAGATCATAGGCCGGGCCGTCGATGCACAGGGCGTGGACGTCGCTGCTGATCACGTCCGGCAGGAACCCTTGAGCGAGGCACGCCTCGGCGCTTTCGAACGAGAAGCTTCCCATGCCGTGCCCGATGTCGATGACGACGCCGCGCTCCCGCGCTTCCCACAATTCCGGCAGGATGCGGCCCGTGACGCCGGGGTCGACCGTCGGGCCGTTCGGGAACGGCCGGAAGGCGTGGGTCAGAATGTCGCCCTTCCGCAGCAAGGGCAGGACCTCGCGCCGCGTCGGCGGCGGGTTGTCGGTGTGCACCATCATCCGGACGCCGAGCGCCTCTGCCGCCTGAAGGGTATGCTGCAGCGGCGGCAGCCCCCGGCCTTCCCCCGCGATGAGCCCCAGCCGTACTTTCATGCCGACGATGAGATCGCGGTGCTCGTGGCCGACGCGCACCGCTTCGTGCACGTTGAGCAGCCGCAGATCGATGGACTCGCCGACCATCACGCGCCGCGAGAACGCGAAGATGCCGGCAAAGCTGATGTTGAGAAACGGCAGCACCCGGACCTGCGCCCGCTCGATCAGGTGCCGGCGGAATCCCGGGAAATTACCGGCCCCGCTGCTGCCGGCGTCCACGTGCGTCGTCACGCCCGAGGCCGCCGACAGCGCGTCCGGATCGACGCCGAGGGAGGTGCCGCCCCAATAGACGTGCGTGTGCAGATCGATCAGGCCGGGGGTGACGAGCCCGCTCCGGACGTCGATCGTGCGCCGGGCCCGCTCGTGCGGCAGCGAGGGTGCCACCGCGGCGATCCGTCCGCCGGCGATGGCCACGTCGGCCCTCCGCGGGCCCGCCTCGTCGCCGCCGGCGGCGGGATCGAGCACCGTCCCGCCGCTCAGCAGCAGATCATAGTCCGGCACGGGGCGCCTCCGCTATCCGGGCACCGGGCCCTCTGACGCCCGGCCGCCGGCCGTTCGCGAGGCGGCGCTCGACGCGCCGTGTTCCGCCAAGTACCGCCGCGACAACCGCACGTAGGCCGGGCCGGCGCGGGCGATCCACTGCGCCGCTACGCCCTCGAGCGGCTTGCGGATCCGGCAGGGCGTGCCGGCCGCGAGCGTGCGGGCCGGTATTTTGGTGCCGTCCGTGACGACGCTGCCCGCGGCGATGAGCGCTTCCTCGCCGACGACGGCTTCATGGAGCACCACCGCATTCATGCCGACCAGCGCGCCGCGCTCGATCGTGCAGCCCTCGAGCACCGCGCCGTGGCCGATCGTGACGTCGTCGCCGATGACGGTGGCGATCCGGTCGGTGGTGTGCAGCACCGCGTTATCCTGCACGCTGGTCCGCGCGCCGATTTCGATTCGCCCCACGTCGCCGCGCAGCACCGCGCCGAACCAGACGCTGGCCTCGTCGCCGATCGTCACGTCGCCGATGATGGTGGCGCTCGGCGCGATGAAGGCGCTCTCGGCGATCCGCGGCGTGCGTCCGTGGAATGGAAGAATCATTCTCGATCCTCCTGTCGACCTGCGGGGCTCGCCGCATCGCTTCGCGAACGGGCCGCGGCCGGCCTGCTCCGTCCGATGCGGGGCCGTGCCGCGGGCGGCGAAGGAGACCGTCTTCGGGTACGCGAACCGACCGCGCCATGGACTTGTCGCTCGACATCCCCGACGCGTTCAACGTCACGACCGCGTTCGTCGACCATAACCTCGAGACGGGCCGGGAACGCGCGGTGGCGATCCACGCGGACGATCGCCGCATCTCCTACGGCGAACTCGCCGCGCAGGTCAACCGCGCCGGGAACGCGCTGCGCGGGCTCGGCGTCCGGCCGGAGGAGCGGGTCTTTCTGCTCCTGCTCGATTCCCCGGAATTCGCCTATCTGTTCTGGGGCGCGATCCGGATCGGCGCGGTGCCGGTCCCGACGAACACGGCGTTGCGGTCCCAGGACTATGCGTACATGCTGCGCGACAGCCGCGCGCGCGTCCTGGTCGTCAGCGACGCGCTCCTTCCGGCCGTCGAGCCGGCGCTGCGGGACGCGCCGGATCTGCGCCACGTCGTGGTCGCCGGGACGAACGCGGTGCCGGCCGTGCCCGGGCCCGCCCGGCACGCTCTCGCCGATCTGCTGTCGGCGGCGGACGATCGGCTCGCGCCGGCGCCGACCCACCGCGACGAGCCGGCGTTCTGGTTGTGGAGCAGCGGGAGCACCGGCGCGCCGAAAGGCACCGTGCACCTGCACCACGACATGCTGTGGGCCGCGGAGCTGTACGGGCGGGGCGTGCTCGGGATCGAGCCCGACGACGTGTGCCTGTCGATCGCGAAGCTGTATTTCGCCTACGGCCTCGGCAACGGACTCTACTTTCCCCTGCGCGTCGGCGCGTCGACCGTGCTGTTTCCCGGCCGCTTCGACCCGCCGACGTACTTCGGGCTGATCGAGCGCCACCGGCCGACGCTGTTCTTCGGCGTGCCCACGGCATATGCCGCGATGCTCGCCGCGGACGGCCCGAAGAGCCTCGGCGCGGTGCGGCGGTGTGTCTCGGCCGGCGAGCCGCTGCCGGCGGCGATCTTTACGCGGTGGAAAGAGCGGTTCGGGGTCGAGATCCTGGACGGGATCGGGTCGACCGAGGCCCTGCACATCTACATCAGCAACCGGCCCGGACGCGTGCGCCCCGGCAGCAGCGGCGAGGTGGTCCCGGGATATGAGGTGCGGATCGTGGACGAGGGCGGTCGCGACCTGCCGCCCGGCGAAATGGGCGACCTGCTCGTGCGCGGTGACAGCGTTGCCGCCTATTACTGGAACAAGCACGCGCAGACCCGGCGGACGTTCGCGGGCGAGTGGTTCCGGAGCGGCGACAAGTACTATCGCGACGACGACGATTACTACTGGTACTGCGGCCGTTCGGACGACATGCTCAAAGCGGGCGGACAGTGGGTGTCCCCCGCGGAGGTCGAAGCGACGCTGATCCAGCACCCCGCGGTGCTCGAGTGCGGGGTCGTCGGCTGCGCGGACGCGGACGAACTGGTCAAGCCCTACGCCTTCGTCGTTCTGAAGGCCGATCAGACCGGGTCGGACGCGCTCGCGCGCGAGATTCAGGCGTTCGTCCGCGACAAGATCGCGGCGTTCAAGTATCCGCGGTGGATCGAGTTCGTCCCGGACCTGCCGAAGACCGCCACAGGCAAGATTCAGCGGTTCCGGCTGCGCGAACGGCTGTCGCCGCCGGCGGCCTCCGCTTCATCGTAGACACTGGAGGGGACCCCATGGGAGAGATGATCAGCCTGGAGCGCGAAGGCGCCGTCGGCGTGATCTCGCTGCACCGCGCACCCGCCAACGCCTACAATCCGCAGTTCGCCGGCGAGTTCCAAGCGGCGGTCGACGGCGCGCGCGACGATCCCGCCGTGCGGGCGGTGATCGTGCGGAGCACCCTGCCGAAGTTTTTCTCCGCCGGGGCCGACGTGAAGTGGTTCGCCGGGTCGACGCTCGAGGACAAGGTCATGTTCATCACGCACATGCACGAGGTGCTGCGCCGCGTCGAGACGACCCCCAAGGTGTTCATCGCGGCGATTGCCGGGCACTGCCTCGGCGGAGGCATGGAAATTGCGCTGGCGTGCGACCTGCGGTTCGCCGCCGCGGGGGCGTACGGGCTCGGCCAGCCCGAGATCTCGCTCGGCATCATCCCGGGAAACGGCGGGACGCAGCGGCTGCCGCGCCTGATCGGCAAGAGCCGCGCGCTCGACCTGATGATTACCGGACGATCGGTCTCGCCCGACGAGGCGCTCGCGATCGGGCTCGTCGACCGCGTGTTCCCCGCGGAGGAGTTGTTCGCCAAAACGGCCGCGTACGCCGACGGACTGGCCAACGGCGCCGCGGTGGCCGTGGGGTTGATCAAGCTCACGGTCAACCGGGGGCTCGAGATGGCGCTCGACGATGCGCTGGCCTACGAACGGGAGGCGCTGTTCCGGGCGTTCATCACCGAGGACGGGGTGGAGGGCGTGCGCGCGTTCTCGGAGCGGCGGCCGGCGCAGTTCAAGGGGCGGTAGATCCCGCGGGCGCGTTCCGGATGAACTGGTACTCGGCGGCGTCGCAGACCGGCTCGTAGCCGATGCGCTGATAGATCCGGTTGGACGTCGGGTTCGTCAGATCGGTGTAGAGCATGCAGAAGCGGCGGCCCTGTTCCAGCAGCCGCCGGCTGAGCTCCGCCACGCACGCCGTCCCATAGCCGTGATTCCGAAACTCCGGCGGTGTGTAGACGGGGCCGAGCTTGATGCCGTGCCGGGTCGTTCCGCCGTATCCCGCGACGCATCGCGGACCGGCGTCGTCCCAGAGCACGAAGCCTTCGCCGGGACTGCCGAGCCGCGTGTTCAGCACGGTCTCCGCTTCGCCGGCGGGACGGTTCCCTTCTCCGAATGCCTCTGTGCCGAAGGCGCGCAGCCAGTCGAGCAGCAGCGGGCGGTCCGCGTCTTCGGCCGGGCGGAGGCGGCCCGGGATGGCCGGCACCGGCCGGACGGCGTCGAGGCGGTGGATCCGCTCGTGCAGCGCGAGGCGGCTCGGCTCGCCCGTGAGCCGCTGCCAGGCCGCGACGAACTCCGATGCGACCGGATCGGGTGCGTGCACGCCGGGCGGCGTGGGCCGCAGCGTGGCGGCGTCTTCGGCGAGCGCGCGGACGGCGCCAGGCCGGGTGGTCTGCGACACGACGAGCCGGTACAGCGAGGTCATCATCGCCGCGCCGGCGATCTCGCCGCGATCGAGTGCCGCGGCCAGATACACATCCTCGGCCTCGGCCGGATCGCGCGCGGCCAGGCGCGCCGGAATTCCGAGCAGGAGGTTGTGACACGCCTCGTCGCGGAGCAGAAACGGCTCGACGGCGTCGAGAAACGCCCGCGGCGTGCCGTAGCGAACGACGTTCATCGGCGTGCGGCCGCGCGTCCCATCACGCGCGCGGCGAACCGGTCGGCCCGCGGCGCGAGCAGGGCGTACGTCCGGCGAAACAGCGCCGCCGCCTCCCGGTCGGGACGCCGCGACGGCAGAAGCCGGTCCGGAAGTCCCGGGTCCACGAACAGGAACTTGCGGTACTCGTGGACGAGCCGGATCTTCTCGGCGAAGCACGCGTCGTCGGCGATGGCGCCGGCGAGTATCCGCCGGCGCAGCGACGCGGCGCGCGGCCGGGTCGCCGTGATGAACCGGCGGTACTGCGCGGCGATGCGGTCCAGATTCCAGCAGCGTTCGGCGAGCGCCCGGTCGTCCGCCGGACCGAGGCTTCGCGCGTCGAAGAGCGCGACCGCGCCGTCGAGTCTGTGCGCCGCGCTCAACGCGCGCAGCACGCCGGCCAGATCATGCGTGGTCACCCACGTGCCGCGGGACAGCGGCCCCAAACCGAGCCAGGCCAGTTCGCGCCGAAGCCGGTCCCGGGCCGCCCGCCGCGCCTCCGGAATGACGTAAGTGAAGAGCCGCCAGCGTCCGTCCCACGCCTCCGCGGTCGTGCGGTACACTCGCCGCACGCCTTGTTCCAGGCGAAGCGCGCCGGCGGGGGTGAGCGAGTAGAACGCCCGCCGGCCGCCGCGGCGGCGGCTGAGCCACCCGCGGCGGGTCATGCGCGACAGCGCGGCGCGGACCGCGCGCGGTGTGAGCCCGAGCGGCGCCATCAGGCCGATCAGAGTGGCGGCGCCGATCTCGTCGCAGCGCGCACGGACGGTGTCGCCCCACACCGTCACGAGCAGCGACCGGGCGCTGCCGGCGGACCGCCTGCCCGGCGGACTCGCCCGCCGCCATGAAATTGCGGCCGGCCGGGGGATGCCTGCCGCCCGCCGGCCGGACCGTCGATCCGGCACGCGATCGATCATGCGCCGCCTTTCACGGGGCATCGTTGTGGTATAATAATTATACACGCTATTCACGTCGTTCGTGCAAAAATCGTAGTATATTAGCCGGGCCTCCTCCGCGGATCTCCGCGGCGGGCGGGGCCGGGCGCGGAGGTCGACGGTGGGCACGCCGACGGACGAACAGATCGTCGAGCGCATCCGGCAGGGACACATCATCGAGACGCCCGCCGAGATGAGCGATGACTACCGGCGCACGCTCATCCACATCCTCACCGTGTCCGCCGACACCGAAATGATCAGCGCCCCGAGCTACTACACCGCGGCCAAGGACTCGCCGTCGATGAACAACCTCATCTCGGCGCTCGCGATCATCCAGGACGAGTTGAGCCACGCCCACATCGGATACCGCATTCTTCAAGATCTCGGCGTGGACACGGAGACGCTGATCTACGACCGCGCGCCGACGGCGTTCAAGCACCCGTACGCGTTCGACGTGCCGCTGCGCTCCTGGGTCGAGCTGATCGTCGCCAACGCGTTCTACGACCGCGCGGGCTTCGTGCTGCTCGGCGACGTGTACCGGCACTGCAGTTACGGGCCGTGGCGGCGCGCGCTGGCCAAAGTCGACAAGGAGGAGAATTTCCATCTGCGCCACGGGGAGAACGGGATGCGCCGGCTTGCCTCGGGCGGCGGGCGGGACGACGTCCAGCGCGCGATCGATTGGATGTTCCCGATGACGGTCGAGTGGTTCGGTCTCCCGGACACCCTCAAGACCCACGGGCGCCAGATCGCCTACAAGCTGAAGGGCAGCACCAACGACCAACTGCGCCAGCAGTGGCTGCGGACCGCGGTGCCGCTGTGCGAGGGCCTCGGCTTCACGGTGCCGGCGCATCACGAGCAGGCAACCGACACCTACGTGCTCGACTATCCGCTGCCGGTCGACTTCGACGAAGGCGAGCGGCGGTGGCTGATGGACCGGCCGATCACGTGGGACGAGGTGCTGGTGCGCTGGAAGCTCCGGGGGCCGGGCAACGGGATGCTGGTCGACATGTTGCAGCGCGGCCGCCGGCAGATGCGCGCGCTGTCGAGGCACTGACGATGGCGGTGGAGTCGCCGGTCGAGCGGACGTCAGGCGGGGCGGCGGCCCCGGAGCCGGTGACGCCGGAACAGGTGCTGGCGGCGATGCGGGACGTCGCCGACCCGGAGTGGCCGGTCAGCATCGTCGACATGGGCCTCGTCTGCGGGGTGGCCGTTGAGGACGGCGTCGTCCGCGTCACGCTCACCTTTACGTCGACCGCGTGTCCGTGCATGGAGATGATCCAGGACGACGTGCGGGAGCGCCTGCGCCGGCTGCCCGGCGTCCGCGACGTCGTGTTTGCGATCACGTGGGATCCGGTGTGGACGAAGGCACGGCTGAGCGACGCCGCCCGGCTGCAGTTCCGCCGCTGGGGCGTCTCCGTCTGATGCACACGATCGGCGACGAGCCCGTCTACGAGGTCTTCGCCCGGCGCGTGGAAGGCGAGCCGCTTCGCCACGTGGGATCGGTCGCCGCGCCCGGCGACGCGCTGGCGCGCGTCTACGCACGCAGCATCTACGACGAGGAATCGTGGCTCGAGATGTACGTCGTTCCGCGGCGCGCGATTATCGCGGTCGGCGACGTGCGCGACGAAGCGGTCGACGCGCATGCGTGACCGCCGGTGAGCGCGCCGTCCCCTGAGGGGACACTCCTGGACCGGCCGTCGGCGCTTCCGGGCGGCTGTGTGGCGCCGCTCGTCGATCTCGTCACGGCGCTCGCGGACAACAAGCACGCGCTGGGACTCCGGTACGCGGAATGGTGCAGCAGCGGCCCGACGATCGAGGCCGGGGTCGCGGCCACCGCGATGGCGCAGGACGAACTGGGCCACGCGCGCGTGCTCTACGGCCTGCTCGAAGAGCTGCCGGGCGCCCCGCGGCGGTCGGAGCACGAGTGGTCGGCCGCGGACGCCCGGACCGTGGCGTTCGTCGACCGCGCGTTCGCGGGCTGGCCGCAGCTGATCGTCGCCAACCTGATGCTTGATCGGGTGCTGGCCACGGTCCTCGAGGCGGCGCTCGACTCGCGCTACCTGCCGCTCCGGCAGCGGGCACGAAAAATCATCGAAGAGGAACGCTATCACGCGATTCACGGGCAGAGCTGGCTCGCCCAGCTCGCCACGGAGGGGCCGGAGGTGCGCGCGGAGCTGGCCGCGGCGCTGCGCGACATCTGGAGTGACGCGCTCTGCTGGTTCGGCCGCGGAGACGGCGGAGCGCTCGGCACGCTGGTCGACGCGGGCGTGCTCGGCGCGGCCGGGGATGCGCTTCGCCGCCGCTTCCTCGCACAGCTCGCGCCGGTTCTCGCCGCCGCGGGCGTCCCGGCGCCGCTGCGCGGTGCCGGCCGGCAGGCGGCCGGCAACCATGAAATCGAAAGGGGCGCAGGCTGGGAGCCGTCGGAGCCGCTGCCGTGGGGCCGCTGGGACGAACGCGCGAGGAGGGTGAGGCCGTGACCGGCCGTGAGGGCGCGCGCCCGGACGGGGCCGGCGCATCCGCGCCCGCCGCGGGGGCCGTGCCGGAGTGCCCCTTCTGCGGCTCGCATGAGACGGAGCTCATGAGCCTCTTCGGTTCGTCTGCGCTCACCTCGCAGTACTACTGCCGCGGCTGCCGCAGCGCGTTCGAGCAGGTGAAATGGGGCACCCCGCCGCCGCCCCCCCCTTCCAGGCGGGATTCCTGATCGGAGCGGACCTCGTGTCGAAGGTGATGCCGCTCCGCGACGCCGTGTCGCAGTACGCGCGCGACGGCGCGGTCATCGCGATGGGCACGGGGCTCGAGTCGTGCATTCCCTTCGCGGCGGGACACGAGATCATCCGGCAGCGCCGGCGCGATCTGACGCTCGTCGGCCCGATCTCGGACATCCTGTTCGACCAGCTCATCGGCGCCGGATGCGTCGCGCGCGTGATCGCGGCGTGGGTCGGCAACGTCGGGGCCGGGATCGCGTACAATTTCCGCCGCGCCGTCGAGGAGCAGATCCCGCGGCCGCTCGCGATGGAAGATCACTCAAACCTGACGGTTGCGCTCGCCCTCGAGGCGGCGGCCCGCGGGGTCCCGTTTCTGCCGTCGCGGACGGTCCTCGGCAGCGAGATCCTGCGCGGCCACGAGCGCCTCAGGGAGATGACCTGCCCGTTTACCGGCGAGCGCCTCCTCGGGGTCGGGGCCCTCGAGCTCGACCTCGCGATCCTGCACGTGCCGCGGTGCGATCGCGGCGGGAACGCGCACCTGTGGGGGAACCTCGGCGTCACGCTCGAGGCGGCGCGCGCGGCGCGGCACGTCGTGCTCACGTGCGAGGAGCTGGTCGACGAGACGGTGATCCGCAGCGATCCCAACCGGACGCTCATCCCGGGGTTTCTGGTCGGCGCGGTGTCGGTCGTGCCGTACGGCTCGCATCCCTCGCCGACGCAGGGGTACGTCAACCGCGACGACCGGTTCTACGACGAGTACCACGCCGAGACCAAGACGCGCGAGGGATTCCTCGGCTGGCTCGACCGCATGGTGGCGGGAACGCC
Source organism: bacterium (assembly GCA_035308905.1). Classification (NCBI taxonomy): domain Bacteria; species bacterium. The sequence continues at coordinate 20,707 of DATGFS010000042.1, forward strand.
CGACCACGCGGCGTACGTGGCGCGGCTTGGGGCGAGCCGGGTCGAGAGCCTGCGTCCCCGGACGGCGCGCCTCGCCGCCCCGGTCGACTACGGGCTGTGATGCGCGCGGAGGCGCCGGCCGCCACGCGGCGTCAGATCATGGTGGTCGCGGCCGCCCGGCAGATTCGCGACACGGAGATCGTCTTCGTCGGCATGCGCCTGCCGCTCTTGGGCTTTGCCGTGGCCAAAGCGACCCACGCGCCGCGCGCGGTGGGGCTGTTCGAGAACGGGGTGATCCGAGACACGCCCCCGGCCGGCGCGCTCATTACGATGGGCGACCCGCCGAATATCGCCGGCGCGGTGATGTGCACGACCCTGCTCGACGTGATGAGCCACCTCGAGCGCGGCCGCGTCGACGTGGGGTTCCTCGGCGGCGCGCAAGTAGACCGGTTCGGCAATCTGAACACCACCTGGGTCGAGGAGGGCGGAAGGCGTGTGCGCCTGCCGGGCAGCGGCGGGGCGGCCGATATCGCGGCGCTGTCGCGCCGGACCGTGGTGATCATGCGGCACGAACTGCGGCGTTTTCCCGAGCGCGTCGGCTATCTGACGTCGCCGGGATACGGCAGCGGAGGGGCGTGGCGCCGCGAGGCGGGGCTCCCGCGGGGCGGCCCCGCCCGCGTGATCACGAGCCTCGCCGTCATGGGGTTCGATCCGGCGTCGGGCGAGATGGTGCTGGAGAGCGTGCACCCGGGGGTGACGATCGGCGAGGTGCGCGCGCACACGGGCTGGGATCTGCGGGCCGCGGCGCGGCCGGATACGACGGCGGTGCCGACCGCGGAGGAACTCGCCGTGCTGCGGCGGTTCGATCCGGACGGCGCGTGGACGGGATAGCGTTGAAGGCGTAGATCGGCGACTCGGCGGACGGGAGGGACGGGAATGTCCGAAGCAACGGCACAGCAGGTGGCGACGTACAAGAACTTCATCGGCGGTGAATGGCGCGATTCCAAGGGCGGCGCCTTCGAGGTCCGCAGCCCGGCCAACGGGGAGCTGCTCTACCGGGCCCAGCGCTCCACGGTGGACGACGCGCAGGCCGCCGTTCGTGCGGCGCGCCAGGCCTTCGAGTCCACGGAGTGGCGCGAGGACACCGCGATGCGCACCGCGGCGTTGACGAAATTCTCCGAGGCGGTTCGCGTCCGCCACCAGGATCTCGCCACGCAGCTGACCCGCGAGAGCGGCAAGCCGTTCCCGATCAGCCGCGGCGAGGCCCTGCGGCTCGCCGAGACGATCAGCTACTACGCCGGCCTCGCGCGCTGGATCTTCGGCCGTTCGCAGATTCCGCAGCCCAACAGCATCAGCATGATCATGCGCGAGCCGGTCGGCGTGGTGGCGATCATCGTGCCGTGGAACGCGCCGCTCGCGCTGCTGGCCCGGGCGATCGCGCCGGCGCTCGCCGCGGGCAACGCCGTGATCGTCAAGCCGGCGAGCTACACCGCGGGCTCCACCGTCGAGCTCGGCCGCATCGTCGAGGGCATCGAGGAGTTTCCGAAGGGCATCGTCAACATCGTGACCGGCCCCGGCGAACCCGTCGGCGCCGAGCTGGCGCGCCACGACGACGTGGACATGGTCTCGTTCACCGGGGACACGTCGACCGGACGCGAGATCATGCGGCTCGCCTCCGGCAACCTCAAGAAGATCTCACTCGAGCTCGGCGGCAAGTCGCCGACGATTGTGTTCGCGGACTCCAACTTCGACCGGGCGATTCGCGGCGCGATCAACGCCGCCTCTTTCTACAACGCCGGGCAGATCTGCATCGCCGGGACGCGCGTGCTGGTCGAGGAGAGCGTGCACGGCCAGTTCGTGTCGCGGATCCAGGAGATGGTTCCCAAGATGAAGGTCGGGCCCGGGTGGGAGAAGGGCGTCGAAGTCGGCCCGGTGATCTCGGCGGCGCAGATGGAGAAAGTCACGGGGTTTATCGAAGCCGGCAAGAAAGAGGCGCGCCTCCTCGTCGGCGGGCAGCGCCTCACCGACGGCGACTTGGCCAAGGGCTACTTCCTCGCGCCGACGGTCTTCGACGAGATGTCGCCGGACGCGACGATCGCGCAGGAAGAGATCTTCGGCCCGGTGATGGGCATCACGACGTTCAAGGACGTGGACGACGCGATTCGGATCGCCAACCACACGCGCTACGGCCTCGTGGCCGCGGTGTGGACGCGGGACATCAACAAGGCGATGAAGATCGCGATGCGCGTGCGCGCCGGGTCCGTGTGGATCAACACCTTCGGCAAGATGTACCAGTCCACCGAGATGGGCGGCTTCAAGCAGTCCGGTCTGGGCCGCCAGTACGGTCTCGAAGGTCTGTTTGAATATACGGAGCTAAAGCACGTCAACATTCAGATCGAAAAGTAGATAAGGCGTTGGGCGCGCAGCAAGCCCGATCGACGCCCGTTCGCCATTAGTTCAGGCGACTGCGGCAGAGGGAGGGTTTGCTGCGCGTCAGAGATCTTGCCTGGGCACGATCACCTTATTGCGTCGTACGTCCCATATGCCTCGATACGTAATCCGCACGTCCGGCAGCGAGTCCAGCGGCAGAAACAGCAGCGTGTAGTGCGGATCCGTGTGCGGGTACCCCCGCGCGCGGAGGAACGCGTAGAGCGCCGCCGCCCGCTCCGCGATCACCGGCAGCCGGTCCGGCGCCATGATGCCGCCGATCGGCAGCGGCAGTTCCAGCACCGTCCGGCCGTCCTCGACGGCGACGATGCCGCCGCCGAGCTCCAGCACCCGCCGCGCGGCGCGGGCCATGTCCCCGCTGTGCTGCCCCAGCACGGTGAGGTGCGCCGTGACGTTGAAGGTGGAGGCGAGCCCGCCGAGGCGCTCGACGAAGTTGCCGAGCGCGCCGCGAACGATCCACCGGCCGCGCGGATCGATGAGCGCGCATCGCACGACGGAGGACGGCAGGGTCAGGCGGCCGTCCCGCACCGTCACCGGCACGTCCGTCCGCCGCGTGATCACGCTGTTCTCGAGGACGATCGCCGGGAACGCCGCGCCGCCGCCGGCCGGCGCCGGCGCCGGGATCTCGAACAACTCCGGCGCGGGATCCCAGTCCGGCGCGAAGCGCCGCGGAACGGCTTCCGACCAGGCGATCTCCGGGAACGCCGCGGTGCAGACGCCGTCCTCCGCCGCGATGCGCCCGTCCGCGAACACGGTGGACGGCCGGGGTTCGCGGAGATCGTCGAGCACCAGGATGTTGGCGCGCCGGCCCGCGGCGATGCCGCCGAGATCCTCGTCGAGCCCCAGGTACGCGGCCGGCGCCAGCGTCGCCATCTGGTAGGCGAGCACCGGCTCGATGCCGGCGGCGATCGCCTGCCGGATCACGTGGTCGAGGTACCCTTCGCGCGCGATCGTCGCGGCTTCCGGGCCGTCGGCGGTGAGCATCAACCGGCCGGACCGGGCGCGTTCGGGCGTGATTGCCGCCGCGAGCGCTGGGACGTCCGGACGCAGCGACGAGTGCCGCAGCATCGTATATAGGCCGGCGCGAAGACGGTTCGTCACTTCGGCCGCGGTGATCCCCTCGTGGTCGGAGGACCAGCCGGCCGCCGTGAGCGCCGTCAGGCGATCGTAGGACGCGCCCGGCGCGTGCCCGTCGACGCGCCGCCCGGCTTCGAGCGCGGCGGCGATCTTCTGCATGAGGTCGTGGTCGCCGTAGTACACGGCGGGCCACCGCGTCACCTCGCCTACGGTTCGCACCGCCTCGAGCGCGAGGAGCGCGCGCACGCGCTCGAGCGCGAAGGGCCCTTCGTCCGGCAGGTGTGACGGCGCGTGGAGACGGATTGCCCAGAAGAGACGCACCGGCATCGACGCCAGCGTCTCGAGGAGCGGCGCGAGGCGGCCGGCCGGCGTCTGCAGCATCAGCTGCATCGCATCGGCGACGAGCGTGGTCGTGCCGGTTCGCAACACCTCGCGGGCAAACTCCACCGGCGTCGCCATCCCGGTGATGTGGGTATGCGGATCGATGTATCCCGGCGCCAGCACCTTCCCCGGATACGACAGCACACGAGTGTCCGGACCGACCATGCCGCGGTTCAGTCCGACATAGGCGATCCGCCCGCCCGCGATCGCGACGTCGGCGCGATATAGCTCGCCGCTGTATACGTTCAATAGAAGCGCGCCCTCGAGGTAGAGATCGGCCGGACGGCGCCCGGCGGCGACCTCGAGCAGGAGCCGCAGCTCCTCCAGGGTCCGGCTGGTGTGCCTCACGCGCCTCAGTCTAGCACGGGCGGCGGCGAGAGGATGCCGGGCGGCGCGGCGCAAAGACAAGACGCCGCGAAAGGTCGGGGGGTGGGTATGGCAGAGGCACAGCCGGCGTGGAAGCCGTTGCTCGCCGAAGTGATCGGGACGTTTACGTTGATCTTTGCGGGAGCGGGCGCCATCATCGCCAATCAAATCACCCACGGCGGCGTCGGCGTGCTGGGCATCGCGCTGGCCCACGGGCTCGCGATCGGCGTCATGGTCTCGGCGCTCGGCGCTATTTCGGGCGGGCATTTCAATCCGGCGGTGACCTGCGGCTTTCTCGTCGCCGGACGAATCCCGGCGGCCAAAGCGATCGCGTACGTGATCGCGCAGCTTGCCGGGGCCACGCTCGGGGGCCTGGCGCTGTGGGCGGCGTATCCACACGGCCCGGTCGTCGCCGTGAGTCTCGGCACGCCATTGCTCGCGCCCGACGTGCCCACGACGGCCGGCATCCTGTTCGAGGCGATCGGCACGTTCTTCCTGGTGACGGTGGTCTTCGGCACGGCCGTGCACCCCGCGGCGCCGCGCATCGGCGGCCTCGCGATCGGCCTCACAATTACCATGGACATCCTCGCGTTCGGGGCGCTGACCGGCGCGGCGGTGAATCCGGCGCGCGCGTTTGGGCCGGCGCTCGTGTCCGGCGTGTGGACCAATCAGCTGGTCTACTGGATCGGCCCGTTGATCGGCGGCGCCCTGGCCGGCGGCCTGTTCGGCGGCGCTTACTTGCCGGGGCCGGCTTCCAAGTAGCGCAGCAGCGTTCGGACGCCATACCCGGTCCCGCCGAGCGGCATGTACGGCGGTCCCTTGCGGTCCTCCGCGAACGCGGGACCGGCGATGTCGAGGTGCGCCCAGGGTGTCGTCCCGACGAACGCACCGATAAAGGCGGCGCCGCGCTCCGCGCCGGCTGCGCGCCCCCCGGAGTTCTTGAGGTCGGCGATGTCGCTGCGCATCGCCTCCGCGAACTCGTCGTACATCGGCAGCTGCCACAATTGCTCGCCGGAAGCCTTCGCCGCGGTCAGCAGGCGGTCGGCCAGCGGCTGATCGTTGGTCATCAGCCCTGCGGTGTAGTCGCCGAGGGCGATCACGCAGGCGCCGGTGAGGGTCGCGAGGTCGATGATTTCGGCGGCGCCTTCGCGCACGGCAAAGGCCACCGCGTCGCCGAGCACGAGGCGGCCTTCGGCGTCGGTGTTGTTGATCTCCACCGTCTTGCCGCCGAGGGCGCGGACCACGTCGCCGGGACGCGTGGCGCGCCCGCTGATCATGTTCTCGGTCGCCGCCACGATGCCGAGCACCCGCACCGGCGCCGCGAGGTCTTTCAGCGCGCCCATGGCGCCCAACACGGCGGCGGCGCCCGCCATGTCGCCCTTCATCGTCATCATCCCGTTGGCCGTCTTGATCGAGTACCCGCCGGTGTCGAACGTGATGCCTTTGCCGACCAGCGCGACGGTTCGTGAGGCGTCCGCGGCTGCGCCCGCCGGGCGATAGTCCAGCACGATGAACTTCGGCGGCTGCTCGCTGCCGGCCGCGACCGCGGCGAACAGGCCCATCCCCATCTTCCGTGCGCCGTCGAGGTCGATCACGCGGCAGTCCAGCCCGTCGCGCGCGGCGATCTCGCGCGCGAGGTCCGCGAGCGCGGTTGGCGTGACGACGTTGGCGGGCTCGTTGACGAGGTCGCGGGCGCGGCCCGTGGCGGCCACGGCGAGGTCGGCCTGGCGAAGCGCGCGGGTCAGGGCGCCGCGGTCTCCGCGCGCGAGCACGACGGTTTCGTCGAGCGCGGGATCGTCGGCGGTGCGGTACCGGTCGAACCGGTAGGCGGCGAGGCCGGCCCCTTCCGCGGCGGCGCGGACGTGCTCCGCCGGGGCGCCGCCCGGTCCGCCCGCGCCGCCGTCGAGGGCCGCCGTGATCGCGATCCGCTTGGCCTGCACGCCGCCGGCCTGCCGGGCGGCCACGGCCGCGAAGCGGCGCACGGCTTCCGCGTCTCCGCCGCGGCCGGTCCCCACGAGGAGCACGCGCCGGAACGGCGCGTCGAGCGCGTGGAGGAGCAGCGTGCGGCCGCGCTTCCCCGTGAAACCGTCCGCGCGGGCCGCGTCCGTCAACCGTCCGCCGAGCTGCTTGTCAACCGCCGCCGCGTCCCCGGCGAGCGTGCCGGGTTCAGGCACCGCCAGCGCGAGGAGATCGCAGGCGGTGGCGGCAGGAAGTGTGTCGGCGAGCGTGACGCGCATGTTGACCTCCGGGGGGGGGCGTTCAAGTGCCTGTCTTTCACACGCTGCCTATTGTAACAGACAGGTTCAGCGCACGAGGGCCGACACCGGAACGAACCGGATGCCGGCCTCGTCGAATTCCGGCAGCATCTCCCGCAGCACGCGCGCCGTCACCTTGCCGACGTGGCCGATCGCGATCGCCTGTCCGCGGGTCTGCGCGATGCGGATGAGCGCATGGAACTGGGCGCGGACGTAGGTGTCGTCGTCCTGGTTGTCGAGAAAGACGGCCCGCACCGCCGTCGGCACGCCCATCGTGCGCGCGGTGTCCGCGGCGACGGACCGCGGCGAGGTCAGGCTGTCGACGAAGAACAGCCGGCGTGCCTTGACAACGCCGAGGATCGCCCGCATCACGCGCGGATCGGCGGTCCCGCGCGAGCCCATGTGGTTGTTCGTGCCGGCGGCGCCGGGCACCGTGGCAAAGTCCGACGCCACGGTCCGTGCGATCGCGTCGTCGGTCATGTCCACCGTGATGCCGCCGGGCCCCAGGTCGAGCGCGGCGTTGTCCGGCTGGACGGGGAGATGAAGGATCACCTGGACCCCCCGGCCCGCCGCCTCCTCGGCGATCGGCGTCGAGTACGGCAGGCCCGGCAGCACCGAAATCGTCACCGGACGGGGAAGCGCCATCACCTCGCGCGCGGCGCGCAGGCTGTAGCCCGCGTCGTCGAAGATGACGGCGACCCGGGGATGAGCGGATGGCTCCGGTGATGCCGCCGGTCCGGGAGCGACGGCGGGACTCTGGGAGCCTTCGGGGTTTTCGCGCGGCGGCTGCGGCGCGGCGGCGCGGGGCGCGGGCGCCGGGGCGGCCGGCCGCGCGGGACGGGGACGCGCCGCAACCGGCGGCGCCGCGTGAGACGCGCGGGGCGGGGCGGGCGGAGCGGGCGGCGCCGGACGGACGTGCCAGCCGGCCAGCAGGCCGAGCACGATGCCGGCGCCGGCCAGCATCCCCAGCGCGAACGCCGGGATGCCGCGCCGGGACCGGCCGTTGGTTCCGCCGCGTGTTCTGCCGCCGCGCGCGCTTTTAGGGGCCATCAGGGTTGCTCCGCGGCGGGGGCCGCCGCATACCGCTGCAGCCCTTTCAGAATGCCCTGCGCGAACGCCTGCTGTCCCGCCGGAACGCGCAGCAGCTGTTCCTCGCGGGGGTTGGTCACGAACGCCGTCTCCACGAGCACGGCCGGAATATGCGGGTTGCCGACCAGCACCGCGAATCGGGCCACCGCGATGCCGCGCGAGCCTACGCCCGCGGCTCGGCCGATCTCGTCCGCGATGGCCGAGGCGAGCGGTGCGCTCTGCGGCGTGAGGTAGAAGGCCTGCGTGCCGTTGGCGTTCGCGTCGACCGCGGCGTTGGCGTGGATGCTGACAAAGAGGGTCGCGCCCCCGCGCGCCGCGATGCGCGCGCGATCTTCCAACGGGACGAAGACGTCCGCGTCCCGCACCATGACCACATCGATCCGCTGCCGGACGAGCAGGGTGCGAAGGTCCTGGGCGATCGCGAGCGCCACGTCCTTCTCCAGCACGCCGGAGGGGCCGATCGCGCCCGGATCGCTGCCGCCGTGGCCGGCGTCGATCGCCACGACCAGCCGGCCGTGGCCGCCGGCCGCCGGCGGCTGCGCGGCGCCGCCGAGATCGATTACGAGCTGCGACGGATCGGCGCCGGGATGCACGGCGTAGGGCGCGGGCCGGCTCAGCTCGACGACGATCCGGACGATGTTGGGATCTTTGTGGAACTGCGCCGCTCGGACCTGGACGACGAGGCCGTCGTTGACGTCGAGGGCCTTCTTGACCGGGACAAAGACCGCGTCCGCGACGTCGAGGACGATGCGGTCCGGGCCGCGGAGCACGTGCTCCGCGGCCCGGATGGGCTGCGTCGCCGTGATGACGACCCGGCCGCCGCCGTCCGCGGGCTCGTACGCGACATCGAGCAGTTTGCGTCCGGACGGCCCCGCCGGGATCGGCCCCGGGGCGGCGCCGCCGCCGAGGGCGATCACGACGTGCCGGTCCGCCGGCGCGGAGAGGAGGCGGTAACGCACCGGCCCGGTCAGGTCGAAGACGACGCGCGCGCCGCCCGCCGCCTGGCCCATGCGGATCGTTTGCAGCGGCCCTTCATGGACGTCGGTCAGCGGCTGCGGCGTCCGGGCCACCGCGCCGGGGACGTCGACGACCAGCCGCTCGGGCGTGTGGAGCGTTGTGATGCGGGGATGCAGCGGCGCGGTGGCCTCGAGCGTCACTTCCAGGCCGGCGTCCGTCGCGCGCCACGAAACCGCCGTGATCTGGCCGTTGACGAACAGCGTGCGCTGCCCGGCGTCGTAGATCGTCACGTCGCCCAACGTATCGAAGACCCACTGCGCCGGCACGAGCACGCGGCCGAGAACCGTCACGAGCGGTACCGGAACGGGGCGGCGTTCCCCGTTGACGGTGGCGTACGGATCGTTCGTCCGCAACTCCATCTCGTCGCCGGCCGGACTCTGGAGCGTCAGGACGCGCGCGCGGCCGTCCCACGTCGCGTGGATGCCGAGCGGTTCGAAGAGTCCCGGGAGGGGCGCCATGACGACGCCGTCCTGCACGATCGCGTCCCCCGCGGACGCGAGGTCTTCGCCGTTGGCGATGATCCGCAGTGGGACGGGCTGCGCCGGCGTGGGAGACACGCCGGCGCCGAGCACGGCAAGAGACAGGAGGACGGAGACGAGAAGGCCGCGCCGCCGGCTGTGATGTTCGATGATCTGCCCCCGATGATGCGGCGTCGAATGCTGCAACGAGTACGGCGTCAAAACGCGTCTGGCGCGGAAACGTCCGGACGGCCGGACGAACCCGCGGTGCTAGTACGCCGGACGTCCCATAACTCCTCCACCGCACGCGGGGACCGCCGGGCGGCCGCCGCCTGTGCTCAGCGCCAGACCTCGGCGATCGGCGCCTCGCGCGCGGCCCTCCCAAGCGCGGGAAGGTTCCAGTTGTCGCTCATCGTGCGGCAGAATCCGTAGTGGCTGTGCCGGATCGCGGACGCGGCTCCCCGCCGGACGCCCCGTCCCCAGAACCCGGCGAACACGCGGTTGTCCCCGTTGAAGTCGTCTTCGTCGTAGCAGAAAAAGAGGGCGGGGTACCGGCCGTCCGCGTCCGGCGTCGTGAACCACGGCGAGGCGGCCAGCGTGTCGAGCAGCGCGTTGAGATTGGCGTCGGCCCGCTGCGGGTGGCCGTTGTGCATTTCGTTGTCGTCGTCCCATCCGGCGTAAACCAGGCAGCGGTCCGGCAGGCCCGCCGGACCGCCGCCCAGATCGGCGCGCAGCGCGTCGAGGCCCATCCCGGTGCGGGCGATCGGAGCGTGGAGGTCGACGAGCGGGTTGTGCTTGCGCGCGATTGTCCCGGCCAGATGGTAGACGTACGCGGGAATCGGCGGCGCGGCGGCGGCGCCGGCGCTCGCGACCGTGGGGTGGAACGTGTCGATGACCTCGGCCGTGCCCCACACCTCGCCCGAGGCCATGGCGCGATAGTTGGGGCCTGACGGGTGCGACACCGCGAAGTAGCGGTCGAGCACGGCGCCTTCCCGGGCCAGCCGCCGATGCGAGGCGAGGCCGGACACTTCGGCGAACCTGCGATTCTCAAACACGGCCCACACGAGGCTGCTCCACCATCGGGAGGTCGCGGCCGCCCACGCGGGGCGAGACCGCGCGGCCGTGCCGGCGGCGGCGGCCGCCAGCACGGCCCGCAGCAGCGTGCGCCGCGGCAGGCGCCTCGGGCCTGTGCTCCGGCAGGGGAGAGGATCCGCGGCCATGTGTCTTACAGCGTTCCCTAGGCGGTGATGGTTTCGACGAAGGCCGCGAGCCGGCGCGGGGCCGGCAGCGGTCCCGCGACGAACACGAGCCACGTCTCGACGAGGCGCGCGGCCGTCTCGACCGGCAGCGCCGCTCGGGGCACGCCGGGCACGTCCTCCCACGGCGGGCCGTCGAGGCGGAGCCCAATCTGGTCCACGTAGTCCATCGCGGCGTCCGCTTCCGTTCGGATGGCGGCGCCGCCATCGAGCGCGAGTCCCGTGCTGTCCTCGTAGACGTCGACGAGCACCTTGGTGAGGGCGGCGAGGCTCGCGAGCGCCCGGAGTGTACCCCACTGATCCTGGATGCTGGCGCCGGCCTCCCAGAGTGCCGCGGGCGCCGCACCGTTCGACGCGACGACGCCGGCGGACGCCGGGACCGGAGGCAGCTGCTCGCCGGCCGCGATCGTGCCGACCCACCGGTCGAGCAGAGAGGCGCACCGGACGGCGGCGTGGAGCAGGCCGGGCGCGCCCTCCCGCAGCGTGGCGCCGCAGACCCCCGACGCCGCGGTGATCACCTTGGGCGCGAGATCGCGGGGCGCGAGCCGCGGCACCTGCACGTCCTGGGCGACGAACCACTCCACCATCAGGGTGATGTCTTCCGGTGAGGTGTAGCGATTCGGACGCTCGAGAAGCCGCCGCTGCAGCGAGCGCTTCCACCGCGGGCCGATCGTCTGCAGCGTCTCGACGGCGATCCGCACCGGCGCGAAGACGCAGACGATCCATGCCACCAGGACGAGAAAGAGGTCGCGGCCGCCGTCCGCGGCGAGCGTCACGGCGGCGCCGGCCAGACAGACCCACAGCCAAGCGCGGCCAAACGCGCGGCGCGCGTCGGCCCGTTCGAGGCGGCTCAGCGCATAGCGAAGCGTCATCGGCGCTCCTATGGTACCATACAGCCTGTGCCGACCATCACGGAGACGCGCTTCCAGATGGTGCAACTCGTCTTTCCGGAACACGCGAACCCCCACGGCACGCTCTACGGCGGACGCATGATGTCCTGGATCGCCACGGCCGGTACGCTGGCCGCGTCGCGGTTCGCCCACGGCCTCGTCGTTCTCGGCGCGATGGACGATCTGGATTTCCTGACGCCCGTGCACGTCGGTGAGATCGTGACGATCGACGCCCAGGTGGAGTTTGTCGGGCGGTCCTCCATGGAGGTCGGCGTGGTCGTGCAGTCCGAGGCGCCCGGACGGTCGGCCCCGAGGCGGACGACGTCGTCGCACCTGGCCTTCATCGCGCTCGACGACCGCGAGCGGCCGCGGCCGGTCGGACTGACGGTCACGCCCGGATCGAGCGCCGAAGCGGCCGTCTATAAGGCGGCCGCCGCGCGCAAGGCCGCGCGGCTCGCCCGGATGCAAACGCAGGGCGCCGATTCTCTCCCGCTGGGTCCGGCGCCGCCGCCGACGCACATCGCCCACCTGGTGACGCCCGACGACGCGTTCAGCGGGACGCTTATGTTCGCCGGCAAGGTCTTGACGCTGCTCGACGAAGCGGCCGCGATCACGGCCGTCCGGTATGCGCGCGGTCCGGTCGTGACGGCGTCGCTCGACACGGTGTACTTCTACCATCCCCTCCGCGTCGGCCAGATCGCCGACGTCGTCGCGGCGGTGACGTTTGTGTCGAGAACGTCCGCCGAGATCGGCGTGCGGGTGGACGGCGAGCAGGTCGGCGGGGGCCGCCACTACACCTGCACCGCGTTCCTCACGATGGTCCACGTCGACGATGCGGACCGGCCGGCGCCGATGCCGCCGCTGCCCGCGCCGGACGGCGACGCGCGGCGCGTGCGGCTCGCCGGGGCGATGCGGACACGCGCGCGGAAAGAGCGGGTGGCGGCGCTGCGTGCCGCATCCGATGCTCATTAGGTTCGTCCACGTGATGGTGCTCTCGCTCGTTCCCTGGGTCGAGCTGCGCCTGGCGATTCCGTACGGCATCACCAAAGGGTTGCCGCCCGCGGCCGCCTTTGGCGCCGCGGTGCTGGCCAGTTGGGCGGTGATCCTGCCGGCGTTCCTTGGGCTGGATCTGTTCTACGAGCGGTTTCTCTCGCGGTCCGCGCTGGTGCGGCGGTTCATCCAGGAAGTCCGGCACCGCGGACGAAAATACGTGGAACGGTGGGGCGTCGTCGGCGTGGGGATCTACGTGAGCCTGCCGCTGCCCGGACCCGGTGTGTACTCGGGCGCCGTACTCGCGTGGACCTTCGGGCTGCCGAGGCGCCAGGCGATCGCCGCGCTGGCGCTGGGGGTGCTGGTCAGCGCGTTTCTCGTGACGCTGATCAGCACGGGCCTGATCGCGGTCATCAGACGGTTCGTGTGAGCACGCGCGGGGGGACGCGCGCGCGCATCGCTGCCCTGGAGGGATGACCGGTGGACACGGTCGGGCACCACTACATTGTCGAGGGCTCGGGCTGCAACCGCGACGTGATCAGTCGCGTGGAGCAGGTCGAGCAGGTCCTGGTCCGGGCCGCGGAGGTGGCCGACGTCCAGATTTGGGCGATCTCGTTCCACCGCTTCCGGCCCATGGGGGTCAGCGGGGTCGTCGTGATCTCAGAGTCGCACCTCTCGGTGCACACGTGGCCGGAGGTCGGCTACGTGGCCCTGGACATCTTCACCTGCGGCGACCGGGCCAAGCCCGAGGCCGCCGTTCAACACGCGCTCAAAGCGTTCGGCGCGACCAACATGCACATCACCGAGGTGACCCGCGGTCTCGAAGAGGGCGACAAGGTCTTTTTCCACAGCATGATCACGTGGGAAGAAAACCTGCCGGAGAATTTGATGAACCACCGGCCCCGGCGCCGCCGGCCCGTGCGGCGCCGGCGCGCCAAGGTCATGTCGACGTCCTGATCAGCCGCCGCCGAAGGCGGCGACCACGATGTTGATCAGCAGGTAACGCGCCACCTGGATCAGCAGCAGCGCGGCGATCGGCGTCACATCGATCCCGCCGAGCGGCGGGACGAGACGGCGGATCGGCAGCAGCACCGGGTCTGTGACGCGGACGATGGCACGGATCACCGGATGCCCGTAGTCGACCGACGGAACCCATGTCAGCAGGGCGCGCACGATGATGAGCAGTGCGAGCAGCTGCGCCACATCCGAAATGAGGGTGACGAGGAACAACACGCATGTATTCTAGCACAGGTCGGGAATCGCCGGTCCCGCCGGGCACCGCGGCGACGGAGCGCCTATACTACACCGATGCCTACCGGCGGACGTTTCTCGCCGGCGTTCTCGCGGTCGTGCCGGCCGCCGGGGGCCGCACCGGCGTCGTCCTCGACCGGACCGTCTTCTATCCGACCTCCGGCGGCCAGCCCCACGACACCGGCACGCTCGACGGGATTCCTGTCGTCGACGTGGTCGACGCCGATGAGCACGTGATCCACGTGCTCGAAGCCGGCAGCTCGCCGCCCGGCATCGGGGTGGAGGTCGAAGCCGAGATCGACTGGGACCGGCGGTTCGATCACATGCAGCAGCACACCGCGCAGCATCTCGTGTCCGCCGCCTTTCTCCAGCAGCTTCGCGCCGAGACCGTCGCGGTGCACCTCGGCGACTCGTCGACGATCGACTTCGAGCGCGCTGCCCTATCCCCCGAGGAGGCGCTCGCCGTCGAGGACGCCGTCGCCGAGGCCGTCTACGACAACCGTCCCGTCGGCGTGCGGTTCGTCGACGCCGGCGAAGCGGAGCGGATGGGCCTCAGGCGGCCGGCAAAGCGCGCGGGTCCGCTTCGGGTCGTGGAAATCGAGGGCCTCGACCGGTCCGCCTGCGGAGGCACGCACGTCCGGACCACCGGAGAGCTCGGCCCCGTGCTGCTGCGGCGGTGGGAGCGCGCGAAGGGGCACCTGAGGGTCGAGTTTCTGGCCGGCTGGCGCGCCCTTCGCGACTATCGCTGGAAGCACGCGCTCGTCGCGGAGTGGAGCGGCCGCCTGACCGTTGGGGATCGTGAGCTGCCGGAGGCGCTCGGGCGGCTCACCGCGCGCGTCGAGGACCGCGAACGCGCCCTGGCCGCCTCGCTCCGGCGCCTCCTGGCGTATGAAGCGGCGGAACGTCTCGCCGCGCTCCCGGCGGGAGAAGGTCCAAAGGTGCTCCGGCTCGAGTTCCCGCAGCGCGATCAGAACGAGGTTCGCCTGCTGCTGCGAGAATTGACGTCGCGCGAGCCGTGCGTGGCGCTCGCCGGGGTGGTGGAGACAGGCCGGTTGTATTTTGTCCGGTCGGCGGGCGTGGCGGCCGACATGGCCGCGGTCCTGACGGGGGCGGCGCGGTCCGTCGGCGGACGCGGCGGCGGTACCCCGGAGGCGGCTCAGGGAACGGTGCCGCCCGCGGAGGTAGCCCGCGCGCTCGACTTGGCCGTCGAGCAGGTATGCCGTGCCTGAGCTGCCGGAGGTCGAAGCGGCGCGGCGATCGCTCCTCCGGACGGTCGCCGGCAAGACGATCGCCCGGGTGATCGTCCGGCGCCCGACGGTGCTCCGCACGCATTCCGGCCCGGGCTTCGCCCGCGCCCTGCGGGGGCGCACGATCCGAGGCATCACGAGGCAGGGCAAGGCACTGCGCTTCTCCGTCGATCCGTGGGTGCTCGTCTTCCACTATATGCTGTGGGGCGTTGTGCGCTTCCAGCGGGACGGGGCCGCGCCCGGCCCGGGGACCGGCGTGTTGTTCGGGTTCGCCGGCGGCGCGACGCTCGAATTTCGCGAGCTTCAACTGAGCACGTTTCATCTCCTCAAGACCACGCGGGCGGCCGAGGCGGCGGAGCCCGGCCTCGATCCGCTCGGGCGAGGGCTCACCGTCGAGACGTTCCTCGCCGCGCTCGGGGGGCGCGGCAGCCTGAAGGACGCACTCTGCAACCAGGCGCGGATCGCGGGCATCGGCAACCTGTGGGCGCACGAGATCCTGTTTCGGGCGCGCCTTCGTCCCGACCGGACCGTCCAATCGCTCTCGCCTTCGGAGGCGCGGCGTCTCTACCGGACCATCCGGCGAACACTGCGCGCCGCGATCGCCGCGGGCGGCGAACCCGGGTTTCACGACGCGCTCGGCCGCGAAGGGCGCGCGCGCCTCGCGGTGTACGGCCGGGCGGGCGAACGCTGCCGTGGCTGCGGCGGCACCGTGCGCGACGGGCGCTTCCACGGACGGCCGACGTTCTTCTGCCCGCGCTGCCAGCGATAGCATGGGCCGGCCGGCGCACCCGCGCGTCCGTCCCGAGGCTGTGATCGGCCTGCTCGAGCGCCTCGTCGCCGTTCCGTCCGTCAATCCCGTGTTGGTCCCGGGAGGCGCCGGCGAAGCCGAGATCGCGGGCGTGCTGGCCGGCGCGTGCCGTTCGCTCGATCTCGATGTGGCCGTCGAGGACGCGCTGCCCGGCCGCCCCAACGTCGTCGCGGTGCTGCGCGGCCGCGACCGGCGCCGCGGCCGCTCGCTTCTGCTGAACGGCCACACCGACACGGTCGGCGCGGCGGGGATGGACGGGCCGTTTTCGCCTGAGCGCCGGGGCGAGCGCCTCTATGGCCGCGGGGCATACGACATGAAGGCGAGCCTCGCCGCGATGGTCGGCGCCGTCGCCGCGCTGCGCGACGCGCACGTGGCCCCGCTCGGCGACGTGATCCTGACGTTTGTGGTCGATGAAGAGTACCTGAGCGCCGGCACGGAGGCGGTGGCGCGCCGTTACCGCGCCGACGCGGCGATCGTGACCGAGCCCACCGCCATGCGCACCTGTCTCGCGCATAAGGGGTTTGTGTGGGCGCGGATCCGCACGGAGGGACGCGCGGCGCACGGCAGCGATCCGGCAGCCGGCGTCGACGCCATCGCGCACATGGGGCGGGTGTTGGCCGCGATCGACCGGCTCGATCGGGAGGTGCTGCCGCGTTCCCGGCACCCGTTGGTCGGCCGCCCCTCCGTCCACGCGTCGCTGATCGAGGGCGGCGAGGGGCTCAGCACGTATCCGCCGGCCTGCACGCTGGACGTGGAGCGCCGGACGCTGCCGGGCGAGACCGTGGACGACGTCCGGCGTGAACTGACCGTGATCGCCGACGGGCTGCGCGCGGCGGACCCCGCGTTTCGGGCGGCGGTCGAGATCACGGGCAGCCGGCCGGGGCTCGAGGTGAACCCGGACGCGCCGATCGTCCGGGCGCTCGACGGCGCGGCCCGGCAGGTCACGGGGCAGAGCCCGCCTCAGATCGGCGTCGCGTACTGGTGCGATGCCGCCATTCTCGCCCAGCACGAGATGCCGACGGTGGTCTTCGGCCCGTCCGGCGACGGCGCGCACGCGGCGGTCGAGTACGTCGATCTGCCGTCCGTGACCGCCTGCGCCCAGATCTTCGCGGAGACGATCCTGGCGTTCTGCGGAGCGGACGATGCGCCTGCTGACGTTTCTCTCTGACTTCGGCCTCGACTCGCCGTACCCGGCGGCGATGAAAGCCGTGGCGTCCGCGATCTGCGACGCCCGGTTCCTCGACATCTCGCACGCGGTGCCGCGCCACGCCGTCCGCACCGGCGCGTATCTGCTGTGGTCCGTGGCTCCGGTCTGCCCCGCCGGCACCGTGCACTGCGCCGTGGTGGATCCGGGCGTCGGCACGGCGCGGGCCCCGCTGGCCGTGGCTGCCGGAGGGCAGATATTCGTCGGACCCGACAACGGGCTGCTGCTGCCGGCCGCGAGACGACTGGGGGCCCCGGAGGTGTACCGGCTGACGAATCCCGCCTACTGGCACCATCCCGTTTCCGGGACCTTTCACGGACGCGACATCTTCGCTCCGGCCGCGGCCCATCTCGCCGCGGGCGCAGCAGTTGAGGCCGTGGGTGAGGCGGCGCCCGAGTACGTCGACTTGACGATCGAGGAAGGCGGGTGGGACGGCTCGAGCCTGCGCGGCGCCGTGCTGTGGGTCGACCCATTCGGCAATCTCGTCACGACAATTCCCGGCAGCCTGCTTGCCCGGCTGGCGGAGAGCCGGAACGCCGTGGTCGAGGTCGGGTCCAAGGGGCTTCGCGCCGGGGTCGGACGCACGTTCGGGGACGCCGCGCCCGGCGGGGCGGTAATTGTGAAGGGCAGCGACGGCCTCGTGGAGGTCGCGCTCAATCGCGGCCGTGCAGCGGACGCCCTGGCCGCCGCGCCGGGCGATCCGGTGCGGGTTCGGGCCGCGGATATCGGTTCTTGACACTATACATTCAGCGGGGAGTCCGTGATACTATAGCGAACACTTTGGGGGCACTTCGCGCAACTCTCGTGCTCCTGGGGGGAGAGGACCTGATGTCCTTGCGCGTTCGAATCACCTCGGTCGCACTCGCCGCCGTTCTCGTCGCCGTGCTCGCGGCGCCCGTTATGCCCCACGCCGATGCGGCATCCGCCCCGTTCGTGCTCTCGGCCTTCAAGACGCTGCAGAAAAACTACGTCGACCAGCTCGTCGCGGCCCCCCTGCTCAACGCGGCGCTGACCGCCGCGGAAAAGAAGGCGGGCGCGGAGGCGGGCGCGTTGATCCCGGACACCGCGACGGAGGAGCTGGCTTCGTCCCTCTTCACCCAGCGGTTCGCCGCGATCACGGCGGGCGTGGCCGGACGGGTCACCGAGACGGATCTGGCCTACGCCGCGGTCGAGGGAATGCTCCAGAGCCTTCATGATTCGCACACGGGGTTTGTCCCGCCGTCGCTGTATCAGGAGATCAAGCGCCGGGAGGCCGGACAGGCCGCGTTCACCGGGGTGGGCATCGTCCTCCTCCACCGTGACGGACAGTACTACATCAACGAGATCTATCCCGGCGGTCCCGCCGAGCAGGCGGGGATCCACGTGTTCGACCGGATCGTGGCGGTGGACGGCCATGCCACCAACGGACTGGCGGACGACGAAGTGTCGAAGATGATCCGCGGCGCGGCCGGCAGCCGCGTGACGCTGACGGTCCTCCGCGCCGGGGTGACGGATCCCGTCGAGGTGCCGATCGTGCGCGGACCGATCCACGTGCCGACGGTCACCGACCGCATGCTGCCCGGGCAGATCGGATACGTGCGCCTCTTCGAGTTCGTGCCCGGCGTGGGCAACAGCATCCGGAACGCGATGCAGGATTTGCGCGCCGGCGGGATGCGGGCGCTGGTGCTGGATCTCCGCGGCAATCCCGGCGGGTTGGTGAGCGAGCTGCGCGAGGTCTCGTCGGCGATCCTGCCGGAGGGCTCGGCAGTTCTTCAGATGCGTACCCGCACCGGCCGCAGCATCGTGATGCAGACGCCAAACCAGCCCATCGTGCCGGCCAGCGTGCCGATCGTAGTGCTGGTGGACGAGGGCACAGCGTCCGCGGCGGAACTGCTCTCGGCCGCGATCCAGGAAGCGGGCCGCGGCGTGGTCGAGGGGACGAAGACCGCGGGCGCGGTGGAGATCGGCATTACGATCGATCTGCCGGAAGGCGCCGGAATGAGCGTGACCGTCGCCCGCGTGTTCACGGGCAAGGGGATGCGGCTGGAAGGGCAGGGCGTCACGCCGGATACCCCGGAGTCGCTGACCTCGCAGGCGATGGACGAGGGTCACGACAACCAGCTCGATCGCGCGGTCGAGATCCTCAACATGCAGCTCGGCATCAAGCCGACGAACGGGTGTGTCATGCCGGCCGCACGGGCGGCCTGATACCGGAATCGGAATCGCCGGCGGCCGCGCGCGGCCGCCGGAGCGCCATCGAACGGCCTCTCCGCCGGGGGGGCCGTTCACGCTTTCGTCGCCACGGCTTGATCCCGCTCGTATACTGAGGATGGCCCGCGCACGGCGGTTGCGAGCGCGCGGGTATTGGGGGGACGTGTCATGCGTGCCGCGCTGATCGCGGTGCTCGTGGTGGTGGTGATCGGCTTCGTTTCGGTCTCGTCCGTCGCGGGCGCCTACAATCATCTCGTGCAGCTGCGCCAGCAGGTGGACGCGGCGCAGGCCGACGTCGAGACGCAGCTGCAGCGCCGCTTCGATCTCATTCCGAACCTCGTCGAGTCGACGCGCGCCGTGCTCGCCCAGGAGCGTACCGTGTTCGAAGCGCTGGCGCGCGCGCGGACGCAGTACGCGGGCACCCAGCCCGGCACGCCGCAGCGGATCGACGCGGCCAACAACCTCCAGAGCGCGCTGGCCCGCCTGCTCGTGATCGTCGAGAACTACCCCACCCTCCGCAGCAACGAGACGGTGCAGTCGCTGATGCGGGAGCTCGCCGGGACGGAAAACCAGCTCGCCTACGCACGCCGCCAGTACAACGCGGCCGTGCAGGCGTACGACACCGCTCTGCAGACCTTCCCGACGACGCTCATCGCCGCGAGCTTCGGCTTCCAGCCGCGCCCGTACTTCCAGGCTCAGCCCGGCGCCCAACAGGCCCCGCGCGTGAACCTCGGGGTCCCCACGCCCTGACCGCGCGCACGCGGCGGCGCATCTCGCCGCGGACCTGGGCCGCCGCGCTGCTCGCGGGCGCCAGCGTCGCGGCGGCCGCGGGACTCGCGTCCGCCGTCCCCGGGGGGACGCCGGCAGGAGGCCGCTTGGCGTTTCCGCCCCCGCAGGGCTACGTCTCCGACTTCGCCCGCGTGCTCGATCCGGGCGCGCGCGCCTCGCTCGAAGCGCGCCTCGCCGCGTACGACCGCGCGACGGGCAATCAGATCGCGATCGCGGTGTTTCCGGATCTCGGCGGCGTCCCGATCAACGATTTCGCCGTTCGTCTCGAGGAGGCGTGGAAGGTCGGCCGGCGGGGTCGCGACAACGGCATTTTGCTGCTGGTCGCGCTCAAAGAGCGCGCGATCCGGATCGAGGTCGGCTACGGTCTGGAGGGCAAGGTGACCGACGCCGATGCCGGCCGTATCATTCGGGACGACCTCGCGCCCGCGTTTCAGGCCGGACGCTACGCCGACGGCCTTGCCGCCGGGGTCGACGCGCTCGTCAATCTGATCGGCGCGCCGGCCGGGGCCGGTGCCGCGGCTCCGGGCGCATCCGCCACCCCGCCGTCCGGCGGGGGCGCGCGCGCTCCGTCCGGCGGCGGGGGAGGTGGCGGCCTCCCCGTTCTGCTCTTCCTCGTGTTCGTCGCGCTGACGACCTTCGCGGCCCGGCGCGGAGCGCGGCGCTGTCCCCGCTGCGGCGCGACCCTCCGGTTGACGTCGCAGAGCGGCACGGCCGGGGTCGGCGCGGTGGAGGCGTGGACCTGCCCCAAATGCGGTTACAAGGACAAGCGGCTCGTCCAGCGGCCCGCGATGATGCCGGTGCCGTACTTGGTCGGCGGCGGATGGGGCAGCGGCGGGTTTGGCGGCGGGGGCGGGTTCGGCGGGTTCGGCGGCGGCGCGTCGGGCGGCGGCGGCGCGTCGGGCGGATGGTAGCGTGATCGGCGGCATGCACCGGCTGCTCGACGCGCGCGACAAGGCCCGCCTGCGGCGCCTTACCGAGGCGATCGAGCTCGAGACCGGCGCGGAGATCGCGGCGCTCGTGGTGCGTCGCGCGAACGACGTCCCCGCTCTCGCGCGCGCCTACTTCGATCACGTCGGCATCGGCAAGCACGGCCACGACAACGGCGTGCTCGTGCTCGTGGCGATGGACAACCGCGCGATCCACGTCGAGATCGGCCGCGGCCTCGGGACCGTGGTTCGCCCCGAAGACGCGCAGCGCGTCATCGACTTCGTCATCGCGCCGCAGTTTCGTCACGGACGGTTTGGGGAAGGACTGGTCCGCGGCGTGGAGGCGATCGGCCACCTGGTGCGCCGCGCCGAGACCCGGTGAGCGCCGCGACATCACGGCCGGGTGAACCGGCACGCCCGTCGGGACCGTGGGCGGTGGCGGCGCTGCTCGGCCTCGCCGTGGTGTTGGGGGTGACCGGGTGGTGGATCACCACGTACAACCGGCTCGTGCAGGCCCGTATGGCCGTCGACACGCAGTGGGCGCAGGTCGAGGCGCAATATCAGCGCCGCGTCGATCTCATTCCCTCGCTCGTGTCGGCGGCATCCGGCCAGCTGGCGCAAGAACGGCAGGTCTTTGGCGCGATCGCAGCGGCCCGGACGGCATATCTCGGCGCGCCGGCCGGCTCGGCTGAACGCGTCCGCGCGGCGACGGCGCTGGAAGCGCCCGTCGGCCGGTTGATCGGCATCGTCGAGGCGTCGCCCGATCTACGCGGCCGGGAGGCGGTGGCCGCGCTGATGGACGAGCTGGCGGGCACCGAAAACCGCATCGCCGTCGAGCGGCGGCGGTACAACGACCGCGTGCGCGTCTACAACACGCTCGTCCAGCAGATCCCCTCGGCGTTGGTCGCGTCGGCGGGAGGATTTCAGCCGCGGCCGTACTTCGAGGCCGCCGGGTCCGCGGCGGTCCCGCCAACCGTGAGACTGTCGCCGTAACCGTGGGGATTGACAGACCTTGGCGGTTGGGCTAGCCTAACCCGCGGGCGAGATTGTTGACTAGACCAGTGAACAATACATGATCAGCGCGTTCTTGATCACGCTCAGGGAAGGCTTGGAGATGTCCCTGATCGTGGGCATCCTGCTCGCGTATCTCGCCCGCACCGGGCACCGCCGCGAGTTTCCCGCCGTGTGGGCGGGCGTCGCCTTTGCCGCCCTGGTCAGTCTGGCCGCCGGCGGCATCATCTTTGCGACGGCGGGAGAGTTCACCGGACGCGGCGAGCAGTTGTTCGAAGCGACGGCGTTCTTCACGGCCGTCGCGGTGCTGACCTACATGATCTTCTGGATGCGGCGGGAGGCGGTAACGATACGCGCCTCGCTGCAGGCCAGAATGAGCGAGGCGCTGCAGGCGGGATCGCGCGCCGCGCTCGTCGTGCTCGCGTGGGTGTCCGTCGGACGCGAGGGCATCGAAACGGCGCTGTTCTTCTTTGCCACCGTGCGGGCGTCGTCGCCGTTCGCCGCGGGACTCGGCGGGACGCTCGGTCTCGGGACGGCGGTGCTGTTGGGATGGCTGCTCTACCGCGGCACATACCGGCTCGATCTCCGTATGTTCTTCAACATCACCAGCGCGCTGCTGCTGTTTGTCGGCGCGGGCCTGCTCACGCGCGGCATCGGCGAGCTGCACGAGGCCGGGCTCATTCCGGCGCTCGTCGAGCACGTGTGGAATTCGAACCGGCTCGTGAGTCAGACGTCGACGATGGGCAGCCTCCTCGAGGCGATGTTTGGCTACACAAGCACGCCGTCGCTCGCGCAGGTGATCGCCTACGCCGTCTACCTGGCCGCCGTTGGGTGGTCATACCTCCGCCCGGTGCGGATGCCGGCCGGCCCGCGGCCGTCCGGAAGGGCGGCGCGGCTGGTCGACCGCGCGGCGCAGCCGGGGCACCCCCGCGCATGACGGCCCCGGCCGCCGTCGTCCGCACGATCGCCGTGGCGCTTTGGGTCGGCGCCATGGCGGGGCTCGACTTCATCGACGCGCCGCTGCGCTTCGCGACGCCCGCGTTGACGCGCAACCAGGCGGTTGCGCTCGGGCAGGCGGTGTTCGCGCGGTTCAACCGGATCGAGCTGGCCTGCGGAATCGTCGCGCTGGCCGCGGCGGTCGGAGCCCGGTCGGCCCGCTGGACCGTCGCGGTCACGGCGGTGATGCTGGCGCTCGTCGCCGCGCAGACCTTCTACCTGACGCCCGAGATCACACGCCTCGCCGCCGGGTTGGACTTCGTCAATCGAACGCCCGGCGATCCGCGATACGCCGCGATCCGCTCGCTGCACGGCATCTACGCGGTGATGGAGCTCGTGATCTTCGCCGGCGGCATCGCCGTGCTGTCCGGCTGGTCGCTGCTCCGGCGCTGATCTCCGCCCACGCCCCGACCGCGCCGTCGGGTTCCGGGGGATCACCCCGCGCGCCCGTCGAACTTCGCCCTCGGGGAACCGGGAGGTTTGCGATGCGGACGGCGTGGTTCATTCCCTGCGGGCGCCTGGCGTACGGCGACGCGTGGGCGCTGCAGAAGTCGCTGCTCGCGGCGCGTCAGGCGGGCGCCGTGCCCGACGCGGTTCTCTTCGTGGAGCATCCGCCGGTGATTACGTTGGGGCGCGCCGCGCGCGCCTCGAACGTCCTGGCCGCGCCGGGGATGCTTGCCGCGCGCGGCATCGACCTCTTCCAGATCGAGCGGGGTGGGGACGTCACCTACCATGGCCCCGGCCAGCTCGTCGGGTATCCGATCGTGGATCTGCGCGCGTACGGCGAAGACATCGGGCGCTACGTGCGGACCCTCGAGGCGGCGCTGATCGACGCGTTGGGCACGTGGCGGATCACCGCGGAGCGTCTGCACGGGTTCCCGGGCGTCTGGGCCGGCGGTGCGAAGGTGGCGGCGATCGGCGTCTCGGTGAAGCGAAAGGTCACGATGCACGGCTTCGCGCTGAACGTCGACCCGGATCTGGCGGCGTTTGACCTTATCAACCCGTGCGGGCTCGGCCGGCCGGTGACCTCGATCGCCCGCCTGCTCGGCCGGCCGGTCGGTCTCGACGAGGCGGGTCCGGTGGTCGCACAGACGCTCGCCGAGGCGCTGGAGGTACGTTGGGAGCCGCGGACGGTCGAGGACGTTCGCGCCGACCTCGCGACGGCGGCCGTGGATGACGGCGCGGGCCGCGAGACGCGAATTGCCGTGCCGGCAGCCGTGAAATCACAGCCGGACGCGTGAGAGGAGCGCCGATGGGACAAGACGTCGTTTCAGTTGGGCCGCTGCACGCCGCGCCGGGCGCAAAGGTGACCGGGCTCGTGCCGGTTCCGGGCACGCCGATCGAAATGCCGGTGACCATCGTGAACGGAACCGCCGCCGGTCCGCGCCTGGCGATCACGGCGGGCGTTCACGGGGGGGAGTACCCGGGCATCGAGGCCGCGATCCGCACCGCGGCCGGCCTCGAGGCCCGGGACGTGCGCGGTACCGTCGTCATCGTGCACATCGTGGACGTGCCGGCGTTCGCGGCGCGCAGCATCTACGTCTGCCCGCTCGACGGCAAGAACCCCAACCGGGTGTTCCCGGGCAGGGCGGACGGCACGGCCAGCGAGCGGCTCGCCCACACGCTGTTTACCGAGGTCATCGCGCCGAGCGACGCGTACGTCGACCTCCACGGCGGCGACATCAACGAGGCGCTGGTGCCGTTTACGATCATCGTCGAGACGGGGAACGCCGACGTCGACGCGCGCGCCCGCGATCTCGCGCGCGTGTACGGCATCCGGTACGTCGTGCGCGGCCGCGTCGGCGGCGGCACTTACGCCGCCGCGGCGCAGCGCAACATCCCGGCGATTCTCACCGAGGCCGGCGGACAGGGGCTCCTGGACGAGCCGTCGCTGCAGACGCACCTGCGCGGCCTGCGCAACGTCCTGCGGCATCTGCGCCTGATCGACGGCGCGCCTGATCGGGTCGAGCCCGTGACGACGCTCGGGCGGCTCCATTGGGTGTCGTCGCAGCACACGGGCCTCTTTTACGTCGAGGTGGCGCCCGGCGATCGTGTGGAGAGCGGCCGGCGAATCGGTGAGTTTCGGGACTACTTCGGCCGCCGCCTCGCGGAGCTGCGGTCGCCTGCCGCCGGCATCGTGCTCTTCACGGTCACGACGCCGGCGACAAACCCCAACGATCCGCTGTTTGCGGTGGGCGAGCCTGAGTAGCCGGTCAGCGGCGCCGGCGTGTCCTCGCGGCCGCCGGCCGGCGGGCGACGATCCGGCCGAGCGCGAGCGTGCGGCGCCCCGCGCGGCACAGCCCGTCTTTCGTGTAGAGCACGTTCCATCCGCGCAGGACGCGACGGAGCTCCCCCGGCCGAAGCCGGTATTTCGGTCCCGCGGGACCGTCCGCTTCATCCGCGACGAGGTGCGTTTCGAAGATGAGGATGCCGCCGGGACGCACCGCGGCGCGCAGCGCGGGGAACAACCGCCGGTTGAGATAGAACGCGTTGACGACGACGTCGTACCGTCCGCGCGCGGGACGCCAGCGGTCCAGATCCGCGGCGATCCAGCGGATGCCGCGCAGTCCCTCCCGGCGCGCCCGTCGCGCCGCTTCCCGCAGTGCCGTCGGCGAGATGTCGACCGCGTCGACCTGATAACCGGCGCGTGCGAGGTGCAGCGCGTTGCGGCCGAGCCCGGTCGCGACGTCGAGCGCGCGCGGCGCGGGCGCCTTCGGCAGCCAGCGGCGAAGCAGGCCCGACGGCGGCCCGTCGTGAGGACGGCTGCCGGCGCGGTAGCGGGCGTCCCATTTCGTGCGATCGGCCTTCACGGCGACATGATACCTCGAGGGAGGAAAAGCCGGAGGCACGGACCGCACGGTCCGTGCCTCCGGGACTGGCCGCGTCGACCGCGCCGCGGACGGCGCAGGCTACATCGGTTCCTCGTCTTCGTCGCTCTCCGTTTCGGTCTCGTGATCTTCCGTGCCCCAGATCGGCCGCGCCGGCGCCGGATTGCTCGGGGAGGGGGCGATCGGCGGAAGCGCCGGGGTCAGCGTGCCGAGCGTGGTCTGTATGGACGCCGCCGGCGCCTTTGCCGCGGCCTTCCGCCTGGGCGCCGCCCGCCGTGCGGGCCGCCGCGCCGTCCGCTTCGCTTTGGTGGCGGTCCGCGCACGGGTTCCGGTTCGCTTCGCGCCCGTGCGGCGGCGGGTCGACCCCGCGCGCCGCTTCCGGGCCGGCCGCGCCGACGACCGGCTTCTCGCGGCGCCCGCGCGCTTGCGGCGCGACCGCGTGATAGCGCGGCCCTTGCGGGACGAAGTCTTGGCCCGCTTCTTCCGCCGGGTCTTACTCGCCATACGTGAACCTCCTTGTCGGCCTGATTGCGCGCGGTCCTTCGACGGTTCTGGAGCATTTCCTTTCCCGGGCGGGGCGGACCGCGCGCCGGAACGAGCGGCGCCGGCAGGTCTGACGCGGGGCCGCGGTGGGCAGATTGATGGACAGCGCGCCGGGGGGCGCGCGGGAGGAGTTTCATAGGCTGCGACGAAGAGTAGCCCCGCATTTTAGCGGGGCCGCATTCGCCCCTCGATACCGACTCGTCGCAGTTCGTCATCATAACACCGGCCGAGGCAGCGGATGCGGAGCCGTATCCGGGTCATCATAGGCTGTGTCGCGCTCGTCTCGACGCTGGTCGCGTGGAACACCTCCGCGTGGCCGTCCTCCGCGCCTACCCGTCAGGTCCGTACGTCCGCGCCGTCCCGCGTCTCCGCGCAGGCGCGGCTGCAGCAGGTCCAGCAGCGGCTCGCCGACCGCCAGCGTCAGCTGGCGAAGACGAGACACGATGAACACCGCGTGCTGGGCGAGCTGTCCCGGACCGAGGAGAAGCTCCACGTCGCGGAGACTCAGCTGCACAAGACGACCGCGGCCCTCGGCGGCACCCGGCAGGCGGTCGCGGACGCCAACGACGCGCTGCGCGTGGTGTCGCGCCGGCTGGCCGTTCATGAGCAGTTGATGGAGGAGCGCCTGCAAGCGTTCTACAAAGACGGCCCGCTCGGCTATCTCGACGTGCTGCTCGGCGCCACGGATTTCCGTGATTTTGTCGCGCGCTCCTATCTGGTCGGTCTGATCATCTCGCGGGATCTCCGGCTCTACGAGCAGGTGACGGAAGAGCGCGACCGCCGGGACGCCGTCGAGACGACGCTCAAGCAGCGCGAGGCCGATCTCGCGACGCAGCAGCGGCAGTGGACCGTGAGCCGCCAGGAGACGGCCGCCCTCGCGGAACAGCGCCGCCGCATGCTGTCGCAGCTCCGCGTCCAACGTGAGATGCAGGAAGCGGCGGTCCGCGAGCTGGAGGCCGAATCGTTCCGAATCGCCGACATGATCCGCCGCCAGCAGCGCGGTCTGCACCGCGGCGCGCGGCTCAGCCTGCTGGCGGGCTCGTTTGTCTGGCCGGCGTCGGGACCGATTACCTCCGGATTCGGCTGGCGCATCGATCCGTTCATCCACCGCCGCGCGCTGCACACCGGCATCGACATCGCCGTACCGTGGGGCACGCCGGTCGAAGCCGCGGACGGCGGCACCGTGCTGTATGTCGGCTGGATGACCGGATACGGCAACGTCGTGGTGCTGGATCACGGCAACGGCGTGTCCACCGTGTACGGGCATCTGTCGTCGTACGTCGTACACGCCGGCGAGGCCGTCACGCGCGGGCAGGTGATCGCCCGCGTCGGCGCCACGGGCTGGAGCACCGGGCCGCATCTGCATTTCGAGGTGCGCCAGGACGGCCAGCCGGTCGATCCGCTCGCCCCGTAAGACCCGTCCGCGGCCGCCGCGTGCTTGAACTCCCCATAGGCCCGTGCTAGACTCCTCCCTGACTCGGAATACGGCGCGGGACTGCGGCGTTCGCCAAAGTGACATGAGGAGCGGGACACCCTTCAGGGACGGCGGTATGACTCGGATGCTCCACTGCATCTGTACGAGCGGGAACCGCCTGGCGGCGGAGGTGCGCCGCCGGGGTTAAGCGCGGGCGTCCGAATTTTCGTATTGCGTGCACCATGACTCGGCCGCGGCGCCCGTCCCGCGGCCGTGATGTTTTTCGGAGAGTTGAGGAGGTGGCGCGACGATGGCGCAGGTATATCTGCCGACGCCGCTGCGCCGGCTGACGAACGGCCGGGCGCGCGTCCTCACGGCGGGCGGCACGGTCGAAGAGGCGCTCGCCGATTTGGAACGGGAATTTCCCGGGCTGCGGGAGCAGCTGCGCGACCCAAACGGCGAGGTGCGCAGCTTCATCAACGTGTTCGTCAACGGGACGGAGATCCGGCGGCTGCAGGGCGCGGCAACCCCGGTCCATGCGACCGACGAGATCTCGATCGTTCCCGCAATGGCCGGAGGCTAGCGCGGTGGAGCTCTCGCTGCGCCGCCGCCCGCCCGCGGCACCGCCTGCCGGTGCGGGGGCCATGCCGGCGCTGCGGGTCTGGGCGACGGACCGCCTGCTGCTGCACGAGGAGGCGGACGCCGCGCGGGTCCGGCGCCTCGAGGACGCGCTTCGGCGCGACGGCGTGCTGCGCAATCCGCCGATCGTCGCGCCCCTCGAGGACGGACGCGCCGTCGTGCTCGACGGCGCGAACCGCGTCACCGCGCTTCGCGCGCTCGGGCTGCCCCACGTGGTCGCGCAGCCGGTCGCCTACGACGATCCGCACGTCGGCCTCTTGGTTTGGCGGCACTATGCGGCGGAGGCTGCTCCGGGTGCGCTCCGCGCGGCCGTGTCGGCCGCGGGCTTTGGGATCACGGCGCCGGCCGGGGACGAGGCCGGCGCGGAGTCGCAAATCGCCGCGGGCGGCCTTGCCGCGATCGTCGATGCCCGGGGCGGGGTCGTGCTCCGGTGCGCCGGCGGGCCGGCGGCCAACGCCGACGCGCTGTGCCGGTTGACGGCGCTCTACCGGGACGGACGGCCGGTCCACCGCGTCGAGGCCGGCAGGCTCGATGACCTGCGCGGCGCTTACGGCCCTGGGGCGCTGGTGCTCTTCCGCCGCTTCGAGAAATCGGACATTCTCGATCTCAGCCTTGCCGGCGGGCGCCTGCCCGCCGGGATCACGCGGCACGTCATTCCGGGACGGGCGCTGCGCGTGAACACGCCGCTCGCCTGGCTGGCGGATGGGATCGACCTGGGCGTCAAGCAGGCCGCGCTGGACGCGCAGGTCCAGCAGCGATGGCAGGCGCACGGCGTGCGCTACTACGCCGAGCCCACGTTCTTGTTCGACGAGTAGGGGATGACGGCTCCGTCCCGCGCCACCCGCGGTCCGTCCCCGCGCCCGGCGCACCGGCCGGCGGGAACGTCTCTGCTCGACCAGATCGGCAACACCCCGCTGCTGCGGCTCGAGCGCGTGACGGCCTCGCTTCCGTCCGCGGTGGAAGTCTACGTGAAAGCGGAGTGGTTCAATCCCGGCGGGTCCGTCAAGGACCGGCCGGTTCTACGCATGCTCACCGACGCGGAGCGCGACGGGCGCCTCAGGTCGGGCGTCACCATTCTCGACTCTACCTCCGGCAACGCCGGGATCGCCTATGCAATGATCGGCGCCGTGAAGGGCTATCCCGTGGAGCTCGTGATGCCCGCGAGCGCGAGCGAGGAGCGCAAGCGGATCATCGCGGCCTACGGCGCGCGCATTGTTCTCTCCGATCCACTGGAGGGCAGCGACGGGGCGATCTTGCTCGCCCGGCAGGTCCACGCCGGCTCCCCGGACCGGTACTTCAAGCCGGACCAGTACAATAATCCGTCCAATCCGCTCGCCCACTACGACACGACGGCGGTCGAGATCCTCGAGCAGACGTCCGGCCGGGTGACGCACTTTGTCGCCGGTCTCGGTACAACCGGGACCGTGGTCGGCGCGGGCCGGCGGCTGCATGAAGCGGACCCGCGCATCCGGGTCGTGGCCGTGGAACCGGACGCGCCCCTCCACGGGCTCGAAGGGCTCAAGCACATCGCCTCGTCCATCGTGCCGGGAATCTACGATCCCGCGGTACACGACGATAAGGTAAGTGTCACGACCGAAGCCGGGTACGCGATGGCGCGGCGGCTTGCGCGGGAGGAAGGCATGCTGGTCGGCGAGTCCGCGGGCGCCGCCGTGGAGGCGGCGCTGCATGTCGCGGCGGATCTTCCTCGCGGGGTGATCGTGGTGATCGCCCCCGACGCGGGGGACCGCTACTTCAGTACGGCGCTGTGGCGCGGCCTGACCTGAGCGCGGCGATTCGTGTTACAATTGTGGGCGGAAGGATCGGTGGATGCCAGGCGGTGGCGGTCCGGCTGACACAAGCGCAGTTCGAACAGATTCTCGCTCAAGCGCGCGCCGAAGCGCCGCATGAGTGCTGCGGGCTGTTGCTGGGCCGGGGCGATGCCGTAGAGGAAGTGTTCGCAGGGCGGAACGTGGACGAGACACCCGAAACGCGCTACGTCATGGATCCGTTGGATGAGTTGCGGGCGTTTCGCCTGATGGACGAGCGCGGGTGGCAACTAGTCGGAATCTATCATTCCCATCCGCTGACGGAGGCTTACCCGAGCGAGACCGACAAGAACCGCGCGCGTGACGACAAGGACCGACCGCTCTTTCCGGGTGCGCGCTACGTGATCGTCTCGCTGAAGGAACCGGGGAATCCTCGGATTCGAGCCTTCCGGCTCGACGGGGCGGACAAGGCAAAATCGGTCCCCGAAGAGGACGTGGTGGTGACGTGAAGGTCAGCACTCGGGCGGAATACGGAATTCGCGCGCTGATCGACCTCGCTCAGCACTTCGGAGAGGGGCCGGTGCAGAGCCACGAGATCGCGCGCCGCCAGGGCCTTCCCGAGCCGTACCTCAACCAGCTGCTGACGACCCTGCGGCGGGCGGGCCTCGTGCAGAGCAAGCGCGGCCCGAGCGGGGGCCACATGCTCGCGCGCTCGCCGGAAGGCGTCACGATCGGCGAGGCCTTTCTCGCTCTCGAGGGCAGCGTCGCGCCCTGGCTGTGCGTGGAGGACGAGGACGCGCACTGCATCTACGCACCGGGGTGCGGGCTGCGGCCCGTCTGGCAGGCCGTCAAGGCCGCGACGGAGGACGTGCTCAACCGCACCACCCTCGCCGACGTCGTCGGGCGCCCGCTGGCGCCGCTCACGAAGGCGTGACGGCCGCGCCCCGCGGCGGCTGCCAGCACGTCGAGGCTCCGTCCCGCGCGCTCGAGCCGGCGTCTTCCGACGCGGGCGGGCCCGCCGCGCCGGGTTCCCGCGACACGTACGAGCATCTGATCTCCGCCCACCTCGACGGACTCTACAGCACCGCCCGCCGGCTCACGCGCCACGCCGCGTCCGCGGAGGACCTCGTCCAGGAGACGATGCTCAAGGCGTGGCGGTCCTTCCACACGTTTCAGCCGGGCACCAACGTCCGGGCGTGGCTCTACCGGATTCTCATGAACACGTACTTCGACGCGCAGCGCAAGCGCTCGCGCGAGCCGGAGATCGTCGCCGCGGACGACGTCGGCGACCTCTACCTCTACAGCCGGGCGCGCGACGGCGCCGCGCTCGGCGAATCCGGTAATCCGGAGTTCCTGGTGCTCGACCACATCCTGGACGCCGAGATACGGGAGAGCCTCGAGGCGCTGCCCGTGCCGTTCCTTGCCGCGGTGCTGCTCGTCGACGTCGACGGGTTCGCGTACAAGGAGGCGGCCGACGTGCTCGGCGTTCCGGTCGGCACGGTGATGTCGCGGCTCTACCGCGGCCGGCACGCGCTGCGGCGCCGGCTCGTCGACTATGTCCGCCGCCGGCGTCTCGTCCACGGGGGCGGCGTATGAACTGCCGGGAATGCCTCGATCAGATGTGGCAGTACATCGACGGCGAGCTGGACATCGCGTCGAGCGATGAGCTGCAGCGCCACCTCGCGCAGTGCCGCGAGTGTTTCTCCCAGGCCGAGCTCGAGCGCCGCCTCAAAGACATGATGCGGCGCGCGTGCGGCGGCGAGCACGCGCCCGCGCGTCTGCGCGAGCGCCTCGCGAAGATTCTGCAGCTCTATTAGCGGGGGGGCGCGCGCCCCCGGTGCCGCATCCTATGACGCGACGCGCGGCCATCGACATCGGCACCAATTCCGTTCGCCTCCTCGTGGCCGACGTCGGCGAGGACCCGGCGGGGGGCGGCGCGCTCCGGCCGGTGGACCGGCGCCTCACGATCACGCGTCTCGGCGAATCGCTGCATGCCGGCGGATTGCTCACCCCCGACGCGGCAGCCCGCACCGCCGCGGTGGTCGAGGAGTACGTCGCCCGCGCCAAGGAGTCGGGCGTGCCGGATCCGATGGTCGCGGCGACGTATGCGGTTCGCGCGGCCCGCAACCCCGACGCCCTGCTGTTCCGGCTGTCGGTTCCGGTGCGCGTGCTGAGCGGTGAGGACGAGGCGGCGCTCGGCTTTCGCGGTGTCGTCTCGGGGTTCCGCGATTTGGCGCCCGACGCGCCGGTCGCCGTGCTCGACGTCGGCGGGGGCAGCGTCGAGGTCACCTGGGGCACCGCGCGGCACGGGGTCGAGGGAAGCCGCAGTCTCCCGATCGGATGCGTCGTCATGACGAAGCGCATGATCGCGCACGATCCGCCCGTCCCCGCAGAGACCGCGGCGCTCGAGGAGACGCTTGCCGCCGCGCTCGAGCCCGTGCTCGCGCCCCTGCGATCCCGCACGGATCGGTTGATCGGCGTCGGCGGGACGGTCACGACGCTCGCCGCCATGGCGCAGCGGCTCGTGCCCTACGAGCCCGACCGGGTGCACGGGTACCGGCTGACCGCGGCCGAGGTCGGGCGGCTGCTCGAGACGGCGCGCCGCCTGCCGCTGGCCGAGCGGCGCCGGCTGCCCGGGCTGCAGCCCGAGCGTGCGGACGTGATCGTCGCCGGTACCTTGGTCGTGCGCCATGCGCTTGCCTCGCTGCGCTGCGACGCGATCACGGCGAGCGAGGCGGACTTGCTGTGGGCGCTGGTCGCCGCGCCGCCGGCGCGGTAGCGTTGGTACGATGGCCCACGTGCTGGTGGTCGAGGACGACGCGGCGCTCGGCGAAATGGTCCAGCGGGGACTCCAGGCGAGCGGCTACCGCGTGCGCTGGGAGCTCAACGGCGACGCCGCGTACGACGCCGCGTCGGGCGGGGTCTACGACGCGATCGTCCTCGATCTGATGCTGCCGGGGACCGACGGGCTTACGGTGCTGCGGGCCCTGCGCGACGCCGGCGTGCTCACGCCGGTGTTGTGCCTCACCTCGCGCGGCGAAACCGGCGATCGGGTCGCGGGACTCGACGCCGGGGCCGACGATTACCTCACCAAGCCCTTCGCCTTCGAAGAACTCCTGGCGCGACTGCGCGCGCTGCTGCGGCGGCCGGGCGAGACGCTCGTGCCGGACGTCCTGCGGCTCGGCGGGCTCACGGTCTGGCCGCGCGAACGCCGGGCGGCGGTGGCCGGACGGGCGATCGACATCCCTGCGCGGGAGTTCGACCTGCTGGAGTATCTCCTGCGGCATGCCGGCCACACCCTGCCGCGCGACCTCATTACCGAGCGGATCTGGGGCACCGAGCGGCCGCCCCGCGCCAACGTGGTTGACGCGACGATCTCGCGGCTGCGGCGGCGTCTCGCGGCGGCCGGCTGGGACGGACAGATCGTCGCGGTGCCGACGCTCGGGTATCGTCTCGAGAATCGCGGCGCGGCGCCGGTCCGGCGGAGCGTGTCGCCGTGAGGTGGAGCGCCGGCCGGCCGCCCGCCCATGCCGAGCTACTGCGCCGCAGCCGGCTGAACATCGCCGTGCCCTCGGCGCTGATCGTGGCGGCGCTGGTTGCCCTGATCGCCGCCGGCCTGTATCTGGCGGCGGAGCGCGCCGGCTACGCCGCCCTCGAAGGCCGCCTCGAGCGCGTTGCGCTCGAGGCGAGGCACCTCGGCGAACCGGGCGGGTATCTCGTCTTCGATGAAAGCGATCATCTGCTCTCGAGCGGTCCTCCGCAGTACGACGATTCGCGCGAGGGCATGCAGATCGTGCGCGATGCACGGTTCGGCCCGGTCGCCGTGTTGACGCTGCCGGTCACGGCGGACGGTCCCCACGTGGTCGCCGTGCCGGCGGGTCCCGAACTGCGGGCCCTCGATCAGCTGCGGCGGTCGCTCGCCGGGATGACGCTGGCCGCCGCGGTCGCGGCGCTGTGCGCGGGCTACGCGCTGGCCGGGGTCGCGGTGCGGCCGCTCGACCACGCCGTACGCGACCGCAGCGAGTTCGTGGCGCTCGCGTCGCATCAACTCCGCACCCCGCTGTCCGTCATCCGGACCTCCGCGGAGCTGGCCCGCGCCGGCCTCGACGTCTCGCCGGCCGAGGCGCTCGGGGTGATCCTCGAACAGGCGCGGCGCATCGAGACGCTCGCCGATCGGTTGACGCGGCTCGCGCGCGCGGGCGCCGGGGCGCGGCGTCCGCGCGGCACCGTGGAGCTCACCGCTGCCGTGCGCGACCTGGCCGCGCTTTTCCGTCCCGCGG
The DNA here is from genome assembly GCA_035308905.1 of bacterium. Taxonomy (NCBI): domain Bacteria; species bacterium. The sequence continues at coordinate 54,805 of DATGFS010000042.1, forward strand.
CGGAGCAGGCCGGCGTCGCGCTGGCCGTGGACGCGCCGGACGCGGTGTGGGCGTGGGTGGACCGGCAGACCCTCGACGAGGCGACGTCGCCCGTCGTCGAGAACGCGCTCAAATTCAGCCCCGCGGGCGGCACCGTGACCGTCCGGGTCCGCCGGGATCGCCGCCGGGCGATCGTCGACATCGCCGATACCGGGCCGGGCATCCCGGCGGCCGATCTCCCCCACGTGACGAGGCCGTTTTTCCAGGGTGGGCGCAGGCGGGGCGGGTATGGTCTCGGCCTCGCGATCGCCCAGGCGGCCGCCGTGCGATGCGGGGGCCGGATCGTCATCGCGGCGGGGCGGGACTCCGGCACCATCGTCAGCCTCGTACTCCGCGCGGCATCGCCTCCGCGCGCGCCCCTTCCCGAGGCCCGGCCGAGCGGTGAGCCGGCCGCGGCTGCCGGCGTCATGGCGCCGTCATCTCCGCCCCGTATAGTCGACGATTAAGCGGACGCCCAGGCGCGTCCGCGGCAGGCGGGCGGGTCCCGGGGGGGCGGCGTGGCGGAACAGGGCCGGGCGGCGATCGAGCTCGACGGCGTCACGAAGCGCTTCTGGACGCCGGGCGGAACCTACTATACCGCGGTTCGCGATCTTACCTTCGACATTCCCCAGGGCGAGTTCTGCGCAATCGTCGGTCCGACCGGATCGGGCAAGTCCACGACGCTCGGGCTGATCGCCGGCCTCGACGTGCCGAGCCGCGGCGGCGTGACGGTGCTGGGCGCGCCCGTCGCCGGCATCACGCGCCACGCCGGGTACATGTTCCAGACCGACGCCATCTTTCCGTGGAAGAACGTCGTCGACAATGTCGCGACCGGGCCGATCTACCGCGGCATGCCGCACGCGGAGGCGCAGCGCAAGGCCCGCGACTGGGTGGCCCGGGTGGGACTCGGGGGCTTCGAGGACCGCTATCCGTACCAGCTCAGCGGGGGCATGCGCAAGCGCGTGGCGCTGGCCCAAAGCCTGATCATCGAACCGCGGATTCTCTTGATGGACGAGCCGTTCGCGGCCCTCGACGTGCAGACGCGGACGCTCATGGAAAACGAGCTGCTGGAGATCTGGTCGCAAACGTCGGCGTCGGTCGTGTTCGTCACGCACGACCTCGAGGAGGCGATCGCGCTGGCCGACCGCGTGCTGGTGTTCACCGCGGCGCCGGCCACGTTGAAGCACGAGTACCGCATCGATTTGCCGCGTCCGCGCAACGTCACCGAGATCCGGTTCGATCACCGCTTCACCTCGCTGTACGCGCAGATCTGGGCGGACCTGCGGGATGAGGTCATGGTGGCCTACGAGCGCTCCAAGCGAGGGAGCGCGGCATGACCGCGCGCCTGACGCCCCCGGCGTCGTCCCCGGCCGCGACGGTTCCCTCCCGCGGCGTCAGGCCGCCCGCCGCGCCTGAGCCCTCCGCGATCGAGTTCGAAGAGCAGGCCATTCTCGCCCGCGAGCGCGCGCGCCGGCGCTGGGAGCGCCTGTGGCAGATCGGCGTGTTCGTCGTGATCGTCGGCGGGTGGGAAGCCTGCGCGCGGGTCGGGCTGGCCGATCCGTTCTTCTTCGGGCAGCCCTCCGGCATCGCGGCGACGATCTGGCGGTGGACGACGCGCGGAACGCCGCAGGGGCCGCTCTGGGCGCACGTCGTCGTGACGCTCGAGGAGACGATCCTCGCGTTTCTGATCGGCGTGGGGCTGGGCGTCGTCGCGGGGTTCGCGCTGGGGCGCAACCGCACGCTGGCCGCCATCTTCGGCCCCTACGTGCGGATGGGCAACGCGATCCCGCGGGTGATCCTCGGGTCGATCTTCGTGATCTGGCTCGGTCTGGGGATGGCCAGCAAGGTCGCGCTCGGCGTGACGCTCACGTTCTTCGTGGTGTTCTTCAACGCGTTCCAGGGCGTGCGCGAAGTCGATCCCAACCTGGTCAACAACGCGCGCGTGCTGGGCGCGAACGGCCGGCAGCTCTCCTTCGACGTGATGCTGCCGTCCGCGCTGAGCTGGATCACGAGCAGCCTGCACACGAGTTTCGGATTCGCGCTGGTCGGCGCGGTCGTCGGCGAGTTCATCGGCTCCAACCAGGGGCTCGGCTACCTCGTCGCGGCGGCGCAGGGCGCGTTCAACGCCAACGGCGTCTTCGCGGCGATGGTGATCCTGTCTGTCGTGGCGCTGATCGCGGACGCCCTGGTTACGCGGCTGGAGCACCGGCTCACGCCCTGGCGGCCGCCGGCGCAGCGGGTCGGCCCATAGGGCCCGCGCTCCCGGCCGGCAGGCGAACAGTCCGTCCCAACCAACCGGCAATACGCACGGATGCACGGAGTTCAAACGGTCACACGAGGAGGGGATGCATGAAGCATACGATGCGGTGGATCGCCGTTCTGGTCTGCGCGGCCCTTGCCGGGATCGGCGGCGCCGGAGCGGCCGGCGCGCAGACCCCGCCGAAGTTCAGCATCATGGTGGGCGGGCTCGAGAAGATCATCTACCTGCCCGGGATGCTGGCGCAGCGGCTGGGCTACTACAAGGACGCCGGCGTCAACGTCACGCTGCTCGACGAGGGCGCGGGCGTGTCGGCGGAGGACGAGATGCTGGCCGGACGGGTCGACGCGGTCGGCGGATTCTACGACCACACGATCGACCTGCAGTCGAAGGGCAAGATCCTCGAGGCCGTCGTCATCTGGGACCGCGTCCCGGGCGAGGTCGTCGTCGTCTCCAACCGGTCCGGGATCAAATCGCTCGCGGACCTCAAGGGCAAGCACATCGGCGTGACCGGCATCGGCTCCTCGACCAACTTCCTGGCCTCGTACTTCGTCACGAAGGGCGGCGGCTCGCAGGGGCAGTACACGCCCGTTCCGGTCGGCGCCGGCAACACGCTGATCGCCGCGATGCAGCAGAACCGCATCGAAGCGGCCGTCACCACCGAGCCGACGGTCTCGCGCCTCATGAAAATGGGCGTGGCGCACGTCCTGGTCGACATGCGAACCGCGGCGGGCACGCGCGCGGCCCTCGGCGGCACCTATCCGGCCGCATGTCTCTATATGAAGTCGGACTTTGTGAACAGCCACCGCGACGCGGTGCAGCGTGTCGTCACGGCGTATGTGCGGACGCTCAAGTTCCTCCAGACGCACTCCGCCGCGCAGGTGGCCGAGCAGATGCCGGAAGACTACTACGTGGGTGACAAGCCGCTCTACCTGACCGCGCTCGGCGCGAGCATGAACATGTTCAGCCCGAACGGCATGATGCCGCCGGACGGCCCGCCGACCGTGCTGAAAGTGCTCGCGGCCTTCAACAAGGACCTGGATCCGGGCAAGGTCGAGCTCAAGAAGACCTACACGGACGAGTTCGTGCAGGGCGCGCTGGCGAAGATCAAGTAGCGCGGGCGCCCGCGAAGCGGCGCGGCGCCCAATCCGGGCCGCGCCGTTTTCGCTTTGACAGCGGCCTATCGAGTGGTATAATTTGGGTGTGTCGCGGTGACGCGGCATCAAATGTTCAGATGGTAGCGGCGCGGGGTGGAGCAGTCCGGTAGCTCGTCGGGCTCATAACCCGAAGGTCGCAGGTTCAAATCCTGCCCCCGCTACCAAATAGTGAAGGCCTGGGACGCCCGGAACGCTTGATACTCAAGCGTTTCGGGCTCTCGGCTTTTCTGGGGGGTTTGTTACCTGGGTGCCCGCCGGTACCCGGGAATACCGGCCAGAGGGGTCCGCACAGGGGTCCGCACAAAATCGCAGGAGGGCTCGGGTGGCCAAGCTTGTCCGGGAAGGAGGCAACGGCAGTCGGCAGGTCCGGCGGCCGGACGGACACGCGGAGCAATATGCACGCTCGCCCCGTTGGCGCGTCCGCTTCGTTGTGTCCTATCCGGACGGCTCGCGGACGATCCGCTCGAAATTGACGCCGCGGAAGGCCGAGGCTGGCCTCCTGCGAACCGAGGCCAGTCGCTTCGAGCGCCTGAGCCGGACCGGCACGGCGACCCAGCAGGATCTCGGGCACTTCCTACGCTTGGGCCTCATCTCCAGAGATGACTACCTGCGACTCGGCGGCACGCAGCTCGACATGAGTTGGGACGAGGTGCTCTCGACCTATATCTCGAGCTCATACGGCCGGTGCCGGTACTTCACCCACCGGAACAACGCGGCTCGCGCGGAGCGCATCGTGGCGTTCCTTCGTGAGCGGGCAGCCGTTGCGCGAATCGCCGATGAGGACATCCGCGCCTACCTGACGTCCCGATCCTCCGAAGTCAGCAAGAAGACGCTGAAGATCGAGCTCGACGTCGCGCGACAGTTGTTGGATCACCCCGTCGGCCGCGGGGTCCTCCGGCAGCCGCCGTGGAACCTGCTCATGTCCGCGAACCCGGCGCGGCGTGTCAACGGGTTCGAGAGCACCGTCGCCCGCACACGCTTCCCGCGGGCGCTCAGCTACGAGGAGGACCTGCAGCTCCTGGCCCTGGTGCGAGATATGGAAACCGCCTCACCCGCGCTGGCGGGAGCAATCCTGCTTCTTCGGTTCTACGGTCTCCGTCGGGCGGAGCTCCAGTACCTCACCCATGCGGACCTGGTCGGATCGGCGGTGCTCGTGCAAGCCAAGGCGGTCCGCCCGGATCTGCTTGGGCCGAGCCGGTCCAGCGCCTCGCCGGCCGGCCGCCATCGCAACGTCGTCGAGCGGCGGGAAACGCGGGACCAGTTCAAGGACGGCATGTGGCGCGTCAAGGATCATGAGGCGCGGACCATCTGGATGCCCGGGGCCGGCGACGATCCAGATCCGAGGCCGATGCAGCGCATCCGCCCGCTGCTGCCGTCCAAAACCGCGGGTCGGTTCGTCCTCGGCGGCCACCATACGCTGCATCGCGACGCGATTTCAGCGGCGGTGGAGCGGGTGCTCCACCGAATCGATGCCGCTCTCACCACCCACTGTCTGCGGCACAGCTTTGCGACGTCGCTCATCGGGCGCGGCGTCAATGTGGTGCGTGTGAAGGAGTTGATGGGGCACAGCGACCTGAAGACGACGCTGGTGTACACACACCTACCACGCCGCGGCGATCCCGACGACCTGCTCGATCACCTGTAGGCCTATCATCTGGTCGTTGGAGTCAAACGCAAGACCTATCCGGGCTCCTCGTTGCGCTCGGGCGGGAATGGCCCATCTGCGGTCCCTATTGTGTGGTGGGGGCACCGGTCAACGACGAGGAGGGTTCCACATGAGTAGCGAGCAGAACATCGATATAACCGTGGTCGTGTCGGGGCAAGCCGAGCGGCTAAAAATCAATGTGCATCAGACGCTTGAGCAACTTGTCCGGGATGCGCTTCAGAGGAGTGGCAACCAGGGGCAGCCACCGTCGGACTGGGAGCTAAGGACGGAGAACGGCACCTTGCTCAACCAGAGCTTGACGGTCGCGGCCGCCGGCCTCAAGGATGGGATGACGCTGTTCCTCAGCCCGAAGGCCGGCGCCGGCGGGTAGGAACGGCTGATGGTCCTTGTTGCACCGGAGGTCACGCGGCGGAAGGTCGAGCGGGAACTCAATCTTTGGCGTGAGAACGAGGAAATCTATCGCCGCCGCGGGTGGATCCTCCTCGGCCACCACGACCAAGAAGTCGACGTGGGTTTCCTCGGACAGCTTCCGCTCGGCGCCCGGCCGATCCCGGTCATGGCCGCCTGCGTGAGGATCGACTTCACCAACTTCGATCTTTGGGCTCCATCGGTCGAATTTATCGACCCCATGACCGGCGAGTATACCCCGCCGATCGTGCAGGCGCTCGTCGAAACTGACGAGGGGCCGCGCAATCTCATCGTCTTCAGCCACCCGGACACGAACCGGCCGTTCTTCTGCGTCCCCGGCATCCGCCAATACCACGAACACCCGCAGCACTCCGGCGACTCCTGGTTCCTGCACCGCAACACGGGCGAGGGCAGCTTGGCGACGATCTGCGATCGCGTGTGGCGTGCTATGGCGCGAAACCTTCTCGGCATCCATCTCGAGATGCAGACGGTGCCGGGGCAGCTAAAGCTCCAACTCCGCCTCCAGAACGCGCCGGGCGAGGTGGTACCAGTATTGTGGGAGAACATCAGGCAGGCTCAGCAGGCGACGCGCGTTGCCCAGGCGGGCGGCGTTGTAGGTCAACCCATCCCGCCGGAAATCCTCGCCATGCTCGGGATCGGTTCCCCGCCACAGGTGCCAAAGTGACGCTCGAAGGCGTCCGCGAGTTCATCGTCCCACTGCAGCTCCTCGATCAGGTCCTCGAAGCGCTCCAGGAGGCTGGACGCCACGGCTACGAGGCGTTCATCCTGCTGGGCGGTCACCTCGTTGGGGAGAAGCGCTTCGAGTTCCTGTCCGTGTACTTGCCTGAGCAGAAGACCAGTCGGGGTGCGGAGGGATTACTCATCGTCGTCGACGGCGATGCGCTTTTCCGCGCCAATCGCGCCTTCTACCGGCGTGGCCAAATCCTCGGCGCTCAGATCCACAGCCACCCAGCCTCTGCCTACCACTCGTCGACCGATGATACCTATCCGCTAGTGACCCTATTGGGCGGTCTATCGGGCGTTGTCCCTGATTTCGGCGAGGGCGGGCGTGCTCGGCTAGACTACTGGGCCTGGTACCGGCTGGTGGGGGTTGGACAGTGGGCGCCAATTGGCGATGAAACAAGGATCACGTTTCGATGAGCCTTCCCCGCTTCCTTGACCGCGTCGTCGATGCGGCCGCGCCGGTGCTCGGTGGGATTGATCGCTCAGCAATGCGGGCCAAGCTCGAGAGTTCCTCGATCGCGCTCGTTGCTGGTGACAAGGCCGCTGAAGGCGCGGGCCGCGCCGGCTTCCTTCTCGCGGCGAACCTCGCCGCGCGGATTTACCCACGCATCTGTCTTCGCGGTCCCAACGAGCTGATACGCGCAGCCGAGAGTGAAATCATCCTCATCAACCCGCGCGCCGATATGACCGGCGGCAACGATACGACTACACCGACGCTGTCGTACGAGACCGTCGCCGACGCGGACGCGGCCGTATCAGTTTTCGCCCGCGGTTGGAATGTTTACGTTGATACTACCCCTGATGACCATACTCCAGCCGCAGCCTCGGCGGCGCTCGCCGCGGCGGCGTTCGGGATGGGGGATCTCTTCCGCCTCGTTTTCGCCGCGGAACTAGGTGACCGTGGCCGCCGTCGGCCGCAACCCGGCTCACTCAACCTCGTCACGCTCGGCGACCCACAGCACCTGCCGGTGCCGGCCGGTGTCGAGGTGTCGACGTTTCGCCTCATCGGCGTCGGGGCGATCGGGCAAGCCACGGCCCAAACGCTCGCCCTCTCCGGCGTCCGGGGAACCATGGTCGCGGTTGATCCCGAGAAGGTGGTGCTGTCAAACCTGCAGCGCTACGTGCTCACGCGCGACGCGGACGTCGACGCCGCGAAGGTTGAGTTGGTCCGAGAGCGACTGGACCAGTCCACACTCCAGATCCTCCCGGTAGCTGCCATCTGGCACGCGGACCTTGTTGAGGAACAACTGCCAACGTTAGTCGCGGTCGATTCCGCAGAGGCGCGGATCGCTGTCCAGGCGAGCCTGCCTGGACCGATCTACAATGCGTGGACGCAGCCAGCCGACATCGGCTGGTCGCGACACGAGCATTTCGGCGAGGAGCCGTGCCTCGCATGCCTCTACTGGCCGGACCGCAAGCGGCCAAGTCGGCATGAGCAGATTGCCGCCGCGTTCCGTCAGCACCCGCTGCGGGTTCTAGTCTACCTCCTCCGGCGCTTACCCGTCGGCTTGCCGGTACCGCCGGGCGGGATCCCTGTCGTGCCCGGACTAGACGCCCCGGCCGACGCTGATCGATGGCTCCAGACGGCGCTCGTCGACGACATCGCCGCGGCGGCTGGTGTCGACCCCTCCGAGCTCGTCTCTTGGCGTGAGCGGTCATTAGCTGACGTGTACCAGGACGGCATATGCGGTGGGACCCTCCTACACCTGAACATCGGTGAAGCGCCGCGTGAAGTCGTCGTTCCGCTTGCTCATCAATCAGCACTTGCCGGCGTGATGCTGGCAACGGAATTCATCGTTGCCGAGGTCCCTGAACTCGCAGCTGCACGGCCGTCCACGATCGAGGCTCGCTACGACCCGCTTGCGGGGCTACCGCAGGTCCTCGCGCGCCCCCGAATGCGCGCCGATGGGTGTCTTTGCGCAGACACGTTCTTCCGCGCCGCCCATCGCGAAAGGACGGCCGGAGGCGACGGGGACGCCGAACCCGAAATGCTCAAGGGTGAGGTGACCTAATTAGGTGGACGCCCTTGAAGAACTCAACCGGCGCGGAACGGCGCTCCTGGCCGAGCTCGCGGCTAACCCTGAAAGCGAGTGCTGGCGCCAGTTCGACGCCCTCTTCTACGAGATCATTTGGCGGTGGATCCGTGCAAACCATGCGACGATGGCAGCCCGCGTCGCCCGGTACCTCCAGGTCGAGTGGATCGGCGGCGTGGATATCCTTCCCGAGGAAGTCGACGAAGTGGCCCACGAGGCCACTAAAGTTGCGCTTCAGCGGGTGCGGAAGAATGCCGCGCGTTTCAACCCGAACAGAGGTACGCCGGTCCAGTGGGTCATAGGCGCCGCCGCTTATGCCTATGTCGACGAGGCAAGGAAGGTTTTGAAGGCGCGCCAACCGGATAAGTTCGTCGCGCTTGGGGATCTCGATGAGCCGCCTGATCCGACCCCGACACCTGAAGAAAGAGTCCTCCGCGGAATGGAGGACACTGCAGCGCTCGATGATGCCGCCCGCCATCTCACCGAGAAGGAGTTCACGGCCATTCGCCTTGTAGTAACGGCCGGATACAGCTACGCCGAAGTGGCGAGGATGATCTTCGGCGATGAAAACATGACGAAGCAGGTCGATGGGCTTCTGACGCGCGCGAAAGCTAAGTTGACCGAAGCATGGGCAAATAGAAAACAACAGGCGCGCACTGACGCAACGCCGACGGCTGCCCGCCGTGCCAAGGAGGAGGGAGACCTATGAGCGAGGGCGTCATCCGTGGGTTACCGGCTGCTCTCGCGGTGCTACTGCGCGACCCGAGTGTGATCGTCCCACAGGACGCGGCGGTCTTCGAGTTGATCGCCGCGTGGGCCAAGGCTCCAACTGCGACAGCAAGCGCCGACGTTATGGTGACATCGGATGGCAAACTATTCGAAACGCTTCGCCGGCAGACTAAAATGACGTCATCGACTATAATGGCGGGTTGCCGTTAGTTCGACCGGACAGCTTGGGTTGCCGCGAAAGGTCACGTCGCGAAACCGACACAGGAGCCGTGCAGTATTGGGCTCCCCTCGAAAAACCATGCAGCATTAATTCTAATCATTCTCCCGATCGCCGCCACTGACGAAGACGGTCGTTAACTTCCGCTTGCGGCAGCCATCGGTTGTTTTCCACCATCCTCCGTAGCGCGGCCGCCGCCTGTTGACGAGGCACGAGGTCGTTGCGAACCAAGAAATCGAGTATCCATAGCGTGCCGTGGACGGGAATGCCTTCCTGTTCGGCTGCCTCACGAAGGCTTTTGTCGCTCGTGACAAGAGTAGCGTGCTCGGCCTTTGCCAGGACGAGGCAAAACAGGTCGGCGCGAGACGGCCCGAGATATCGTTGCGCCAGCGCGACAACTTCCTCGACCTGGTCGCCGGTCAGTTCCCGCTTTTGCAGCCCAAACCGGAGCAGTCTCTCCGCATGCGCTGGTTCCAGTTCTTCTTCCACCACGACATCGGGTGCCAGCCACACGGTCGGGAGTCGGAAGACGTACCGTGTTATCCCGCCTTCGCGCAGGTCAACCAGCAGCGTGGTGTCCGAGACGCACGGCGATGGGAATCCCGCCATGATCGCGTTTGACCTCGCGCTGGAAATCCTTGAACGACATGCCTAGCAATTCTGTCGCGCGGCTCTCTGAAATGGCGCCCTCGGACCAAGCATGCATGACCAACTGCTCGAGGCGCTCCGAACGTTCCGGCGGGTATGGATCTCCCGGCTCTTTGACATGCCACCCTTGTGCCTTAAACGCTTTGAAGAGGGCTAAGGCATCTGCGTCGGTGAGGATGCCAAGATCCTTCGCGCGGTAGATCCAGGCTTGCATGCTAAGTCCGTACTTGTGTTTCAGTAGATGGAGCTCGTACGGCGTGAATGTATGCCGCCGGTCCCCAATCTCAGCCACGGCGGCTTGCCGCGGGACAACAAAGGCGCCGGCAAAACGAAAGGCCATCCTTTCCTCATCGACACCCGGACCGGGTTTGAGAAGAAGATGTCCTAGTTCGTGCGCGAGATTCATCCGCTGACGATCTCCCGGTAGACTCTCTTTTAGCGCAATAACCGGGGTCTGCTTCTCGGGACCGAGCCAAAAGGCGCATGCGTCAAACTTGTGATGCGCATCCACGGCGCCTACCTTGATACCGTGGTCCTCGAGCAGCTTTGTTAGGTTTTCGATTGGGTCGACGCCCACTTGCCAGGCCTTCCGTAGAGCCTCGGCCGCCGTTTCGGTATCAGGCAACTGCCCGATCGCGAACGGAAATCCCTCGGGATACGTGAAGGGTACCTGTCGGCGGGTAAGGGTCTCGATTTCAAGATATCGTTCGAGCCACTCTCGTACCCTGGCGAGCGCGGCCTCCTCTTTGCGTCGCGGAAGAGCGGCACGCTTCCGGAAAACAGGTTGCAGCACAATGTCACTCTTGGGACGCACGAAGTACTCGACTCGGACGCCCAGTGCTTTCGCGAGGCGCAGAAGCACTCCGGACCCCGGCTTGTCTAGGCCGCGCTCATACTTGGAGATTGCCTGAGCGCTCACACCTACACGGTCGGCGAGATCGCGAAGGCTCAGGCCGGCCATGAGACGGGCTTCCTTAATGCGCTCTCCAACCGTCGTAATCACCTCCTGGTTCTCAGATCATAGCGTTCAGTTGACATTCTAGCATAAATTATGCTATTTTGTAAACCGACTAAACAAACCGTCGAGGGACAAGGAGGCTCACGCCATGTCGTTGCCGCAGCATACGCGCACGAAGGAAGGCAACTACCGCAGGGCCAGAGGGGACGAAACAGCGAGAAACCTCGCGAAGGACTACCCCGAGTTCAAATCCGTCGATCCCAGGACCAAGCTCGAGACCTTGCGGAGAAAGTTTCAGGTGACGTCGATCAATGAAGTCCGGCGGGCACTCCGCACGCCAAGAGGGCGACACTTCTGAGTCGATCCGGGGGTGGACAAATTTGGGGGCAGATCGATGAGTAGAAAAGATTAGCGTGCGCTCCTGCACCTTCTGGCAGTGACGGGCCGGGTAACCGGCTTGATCGCGGACGCAGAAGAGCATCGCTGGGGTTGCGTCATGGCCGCGGTCGGTTTGCATTCCATTGCGGAGGGCCTCGGCGGAAACTTCGACTTGGGCCTCACATAACTGGCTCGAACTTCGTCCTTTCGACCGGCTTCTGGATCGGCCGTTGCGGGATGGAGCCTGTGGACCGAGCCCGGTGGGAAAACGGTCTGGCTCGCCCTGGCCGCGATCGCGTCCCTTGCTTCGATCTTCAACGCAACGGTAAAGATACCGGATAGGCTTAAGGAGCAAGAAGAAGCTCATCGGGTATTTCAAGGAATTGCCCTCGATCTAGAAACGTACCAAATGGGCTTCAAGCTTGGGAAGGCTGTGAAAGACTTGCAGAAAGAGTTTGATGACTTACGCGCGCGGTACGTTACGGCGATGCAGAAGAATCGTATTACCTTCGACATTGTCTTGACAAAGGGCCTGCAGACGCAGGCGTATGCGAAAACGTACCGAGAGTTCGGGAAAGGAGACTCAGCTTAGCCATGACCAAGCGTCGCAAAGGACCTACTGGGCCACCTCCTCCAACGCCGCCACGGCCGCAACCACCCGCCCCCCGGGCAACAGAGGAGTAAAGGCTAAATTACTCTCTCCGGGGCGAGATGCCCTAATTCTAACGGGATCAACCCCCCTTAAGTTAAGCGGAGTCTTATCCTAGTCGATTCGAAGCCGTCAAATTCGTTCTGAATCCTGCCCCCGCTACCAACAAAAACCCAGATCAAACCCGCTCCAGCGCGTCGCTGGGGCGGGTTTTCTGCTTTCCGGACATCCCGCAGGAAATGCTCGGAATTGTTGGGAATTGCGCGCCGCATGGAGCCGTTCAGAAAGGACTTCCTTTTGCGCCTGGGGCAGAAATCAAAATGGATAGGCAGACCACCGTTTGGGCTTTGAGTTTCCTCGTGGTTATTGTGGGTCTCGGCGTGTTGGTCTACGTCTTCTTGCGGAAACGAGGTTTGGCACTGCACAACGCCGCTTTGTGGGCTTGCACGATCGCATTTGTCCCGATTGTTATCGCCCTATTCTATTTGGTGTACTTGTTCTTTCACACGTGGGAGTTCTGACCATAGGGGGTGGCGCCGCATGAGCTTATGACAGCCTGAGGAGGGCGAGCTAATGCGACGCTGGCACGAAGAACTGCCGCTTATGCTTTGTCGGTGGCGCGACGAACTTCGCAAGCACGGCCTCGATCCCGCCCCGTACCTTGACGCGTACCGATCCGGAGGATCAGCTTCGGTGGGTATCTGTCACTGCGAGAGAGGACCCGGGGTTCTTCGCAAGCGCGATCCTTGGGACTGCGGCCGCCCGCGTTGCGGTCTGTGTCATTGGTCGAAGGTCCACGGCATTCCCGCTCGAGGCAACCGCGATCGATATGCGATGCAGTTTGAGGCGGCGGCGGTCACGGATGGTCTGTTGGCCAATCACGCCGGCCGGCTCGGTCTCGATGCCTTCCGGTAGAGTTCCTCCCGTGCGTTCGTGGATCTCTGAGAACCCCCGCAACGGTCACTGCTGGCAGCGGCGAGCTCCTTGAAGTCGTATATCCGTGTTTCTTCGACGTTGAAGGTGTCGATGCGGTTGCTGAGGGACTGAACTTCCCGAGCGTCGGGGTTGACGTCGAGATTGAACTGAAATTGCTCCATGACTGAGTTCCCTCGGCCGGCTTCGAATCGGAGTCGGGATTTCTAGGGAGTAGTGATTCGACCTGTCACCTCGGGACAAATCGGGGATCGAAGCGAGGAGGTGCGCGCATGGACGGCGGCGTCCCACAGACTCCCTTCGCGCTCATATCGGGGAGCGCGGGCTGGGGACTGAAGTTTCCCGACGATCTCGGCGAACCCGGCGTCCGCGTCATCGAGCGCGGGCTGACCTTCAACACGCCGTGGGGACCGACGGCGAACTGGCAGGTTATCGAATGCGACGGCAGCGTCACCGTGGACAGCAGGCCCCGGTTGGCGCTCAACGTCTTCGCACACGGCTGGCCGCGCGACACCATCGATCACTCCGTGCACCGAAAGGTGTTCTGGGTGCTGGCTCAAGCCGGCGTCAAGAAGGTCCTGGCCGACAGTACCTGCGGATCGCTCAACCGGGCGCTGCAGCCGCGAGATTACATCGTCACAAGCGACGTCCTTGATCTGGGCCAGACACCGTACTCGACCCTCCCGGGCCGCTTTGCGCACCTCTGCCGGGGCGCGCAGTTGTTCTGTCCCAGCCTCATGGGCGCGCTCGAGGCCGTGGCCCGCGAGCTGTGGCCGGCGCCTGCGCGCGTCTACGGACGGGCGAACCGGATCGTCGCCGCACATACGTGGGGACCGCGTCTAGAGACCCCCGCCGAAGCGCGGGCGCTTCAGCTGCTCGGCGCCGACGCGGCCAACCAGAGTATGGCGCCGGAGGCGGGCAACGCACGGGAAATCGGTGCGTGCTTCGTGAGCGGGTCGTACGTCGTCAACTACGTCGACGGCGTCATCCCCGAGGAGTGGGGTGCGCTCGACACGATCCACGATGAGCTGGGCGCGGTGGCCGCCCGTATCAGTCTTCGAGCCGTCGCCCGCGCAGAGCTCACGCACGCGTGTGGCTGTGGCATCTATCGGACGGCCCGTCCGAGCAAGTACCGGACGGCCGCACAAGCGGAGCCGGCCGGCCGCTGAGGTGCCCGAGTCTCCCCCACAGGCGATCGGCCGTGGGCATCGTATCTCACCTATGGTGGACGGGCGGATCCAACGACGCCGCGAGTCCTCGGTGAGGTGGGCCATGCTGGAATTCATGACCGGGGCGTCCATCCCGGTCACCGGTGTGACGCAGGGCAGGCCGGAATTTTTGGCCACGAAGCACATCGTCAGCTCCAGCCATTATCTGGCCACGATGGCCGGGCTGCGGATGTTCGCGCTCGGCGGAAACGCGGCGGACGCGGGTGTGGCCGCCGGGATCGCGCTCAATGTGCTCGAGCGCCACCTGACCGACTTCGGCGGCGTCGCGCCCATCATGTTTTTCCGGCCCGGAATGCCGCGGCCGGAGACGATCGCCGGGGTGGGATGCTGGCCGCGGCGGCTCACCCTCGAGCGGTACCTCGCCCGGTACGGCGGCGACATGCCCGTCGGCGCGCCGCGCTATGTGACGCCGGCCGCGCCGGACGCCTGGATGACGGCGTTGGCGCGGTACGGCCGCCTGACGCTGCGCGAGGTGCTGCGGCCGGCGTGCGACCTGTGCGACGGCTTCCCGGTCTACGGCCGCCTCGCGCGCACGATCGCCGCCTTGGCGTCGCAGCTGCGCGAATGGCCGGCGAGCGCGCGGGTCTTCCTGCCCAACGGCCGTCCGCCGCAAGTCGGCGAGGTGCTCGTGCAGCGCGAACTGGGCAGCCTGTTCGGACGGCTGATCGACGTGGAGGAGAGCGCCCGGTCGCGCGGACGGGAGGCGGCCATCATGGCCGCCAGGGACGAGGTCTACCACGGCGAGATTGCCCACGCCATCGCCGCGCACGCCGAGCGGACCGGCAGCGAGCTGGATGCGGAAGACCTGGCGGCATACCGTGTCGCGATGGAGCCGTCGGTCTCGTCGCGGTACCGGGACCTGGAGGTGCATGCCTGCGGGCCGTGGTCGCAGGGACCGCTCCTGCCGATGATCTTGAACCTGCTCGAGGGCGAACACGTTCGGAGGCTGGGGCAGGGAAGCGTTGCGCACTTGCACTACCTCATCGAGGCGATCAAAGTCGCGTGCGCCGACCGTGAGGCGTTCTTTGGAGATCCGGCACAGGTCGACGTGCCCATCGCGGGGCTGCTCGACCCCGAGTACGCGGACGAACGGCGGCGGCTCATCGATCCCGCGCGTGCGTGTCCGCGGCTTCCCCTCCCGGGGGATCCCTGGCGGTACGAGGGACGTTCAGGGCCGGCCGGCTACATTCCGGCGCCCGCCGCCGGCGCCGCGCACCCCGATACATCGTTTGTCTGCGCGATGGACGCCGACGGCAACGCCTTCTGCGCGACGCCGTCCGACCCGGGCATGAGCGCGCCGCTGGTCGAGGACCTCGGCATCATCATCTCGACGCGGGGCGCCCAGTTGTGGACCACACCGGGGCATCCCTCGGCCCTGGCACCCCGGAAGCGTCCGCGGCTCACGCCGAACCCGGCCATGCTGCTCGCGTCCGGGCAGGCCGTCATGGCCTTCGGCTGCCCCGGCGGCGACGCGCAGGTTCAGGCGATGGTCCAGGTGGTGTCCGGCGTTCTGGACTTTGGGATGAACGTCCAGGCGGCGATCGAGGCGCCCCGCGTCGTCTCGGCCAGCTTCCCCTCGTCGTTTCATCCCCATCCGTACGAGCCCGGCGTGGTCCGCATCGAGGGCCGCATCCCCACGGAAGTCCGGGACGGGCTCGCCGCGCTCGGCCATACCGTTGAAGCGTTGCCCGACGTCGCGCCGCAAGTGGCCGCCGTCTGCGCGATCCGGCGTCGCGACGGCGGTGTGCTCGAAGGCGGGGCCGACCCACGCCGGGAGAGTTACGCCGCCGGGTGGTGACGGATAGCGGGCGCGGCTACGGACGGTCGTCGCCGGCCGGCGACACCGCGTACCCGGCCGGCGGTTCCGCGCCAAGCAGGTGGCGGACGAAATAGTCCCACCGGCGCCGCACGAAGTACGGCGAATTCACGCAGCCGTGCGGCTCGCTCGGCAGAATCAGGAGGTCGAAGTCCCGGTTCGCCTTGATGAGCGCGTCGACGACCTGAAGCGTCGATGCGGGATGGACGTTCTCATCCATCTCCCCGTGCATCAGCAGCAGTCTTCCCCGGAGCCGGTGCGCCTGCGTGACGTTGGACTGGTCGTGGTAGTGGACGCCGACCGGCAACCCCATGTACCGTTCCACCCACGAGGCTTTGTCCAGGCGGTGATCGTGGTTCCCCGCCGACGAGACCCCAACTTTGTAGAACTCGGGAAACATGAGCATGGCGCGCAGCGACGCGTAGCCGCCCGCGGAGTGACCGTAGATGCCCACGCGATCGGCGTCCAGGTAAGGGTACCGGGCCGCGAGCTGCTTGATGGCCGTCACGTGATCCTCGATTCCGCCGTCACCGAGGTTGCGGTACGAGCGGTCGGCGAAGACCTTCGAGCGGAACGGCATCCCCATGCCGTCGATCATGACCACGGCGAAGCCGAGTTCGGCCAGCGCCTGCGCGTGCCACACGTCGCGGAATTTGTTGGGAACCGACGGCGTCGCGGAGAGCCCCGCGAAGGACGTCGGGGCTTGGTTCGTCTGCGGCCCGGCGTAGATGCTGTCCAGGACCGGCAGCCGCCCGCCGGAGGCGGGGTCGAACCACGACGGACGGAACAGCACCCCGTATACGTCCGTCACCCCGTCCCGGGCCTTCGCGCGAAATCGCTCCGGCGGCGTCCAGCCGCGCTCGTACAGGCGCTCCGCGTCGCCGCGCTCCAGTTCGCAGATCAGCGCGCCGTCCCGCGACCGAAGGACCGTGACCGGCGGCTGGTCGAGGCGCGAGTACGTATCGACGAAGCACGCCCCGGATGGGGCGACGTCGATCTGATGCGTCGCGTCTTCCGGCGTCAATAGTTCCGGTTCGCCGCCGTCGAGGCAGGCGCGGTAGAGATGGTTGAAGTATGGATCGCGCCCCGCCTCGCGGCCCATGGCGCTGAAGTACACATGTCGCGCCCGCTCGTCGACGTGGCACACGCCGGTGACCGACCACTCTCCGGCCGTGACCTGGCGCCGCAGCGTTCCCTGCTCGCCGCCGTACAGGTAGAGGTGCCCCCATCCATCGCGCTGCGAATACCACAGTACCTCCGCGCCCTGGTTGAGCACTTTGATGAGAGGCGGGTTGTGGTGGGCCGGGTGTGGATCGATGCCGGCGTCGCCGCGTTCTTCCACCATCGTGCGCGACACGCCGGACCCGGGGTCGATAGCGAGGAGCCGGTATGACCGGTAGCCCCGCTCCCGGATCACGGCGTAGATCCGCCGTCCGTCCGGGCTCCACCACACCCAGCCGGGCCGCAGCGGCGAGCCATAGGCGCCGTAGTAGAGGAGCGGAATGTGTTCATCCGCCACCGCCCGCGTAGTCGCACTTCCGACGTCTACGATGACGAGCGACGCGGTCGGGACATCCTCGTCGCCGGGCAGCGGGTAGGGGTAGGAGTGGAGGGCCGGCCGCCGGCGTCCGTCCCGCGGCACCGACTGGACCAGGTGGTACAGTCCGCTGCCGCTCGGCTCGCGCCGGAAGGAGAGAAACCGCAGGCTGTCGGGAGCCCACAGCACCGCGGGGGCCGGCGGCGCGTCGGGCTCGGGGATCCCGGCCGCGCGGAGTGGCGAGCGCAGCGGTGTTCCGTACGCGGACTCGGAGGTGCCGTCCCTGGTCAGCGCCCGGATCTCGCCGGTGTTGGCGCACTGAACGTGGAGGTTGTGGTCCCGCACGAGCGCGTTCCACCGGCGATCGGGAGAGGCCACCGCATCGGACGGCGCCGCCCGGTGCGCCGGCCGGCACGTATGATCGCGCAGATCGTACTCCCAACGCGTCTCGCCTACCTCAACGCGGAGCGCGGTGCCCGGTGGAAGGAGCTCGATGCGGTCGAACGGCAGCGCCGCGGGATCGCACGGTGACCCCGATGCCTGAGACAACGCGGCCGCCAGCCGGGCGGGGTCGAACACCGGTTCCCGCGCCGCCCGCTCCGGATCCACGAGTACGAATTCGTGGCCCTCGCGGGTGCGGATGCGGTACCAGAACCGTCCGTGCTCGTCGAGCCAGTGCGGCTCGACGGCCGTGCGGAACAGCATGCGGCTGACGTGCCACGGCAGAAACTGTTCGGCCCGGACGTACCGTTCTACCGGCAGCAGGGGCATCGCACCGACGATACCTGGGAGACGGACAATTGTAAATGTCGCGCCCGCGATCATTGACACGGGCGCCGGCCAACGTGTTATTCTTCGTGCGCAACCTGTTCCGGCGATCGGGCGCCGTGTTCGAAGTTGAGCGGGAGGTGTCGCAATGGGGCTCGTCAGGTGGCGGAAGATCGTTACGCTCTGCGCCGGTGCGGCGCTGGTCGTCGCGGTAGGCTCCGGCGTCGCCTCGCCGGCACAGACGCCCGACACGTTGGTGGTCGCGCAAAGCGCCGACCCCGACACGGCCGACCCGCACAAGAGCACCGGCACGGCGACGATGAACGTCCTCATCAATCTCTACGACACGCTGGTGCGCCGGGACGCCGACCTGAAACTCCACCCGGGCCTGGCGCTGTCGTGGCGCATGGTGGATCCGACCACCTGGGAGTTCAAACTCCGCCAGGGCGTCAAGTTTCACGACGGCGAACCGTTCAACGCGCAGGCGGTCAAGTTCTCGTTCGACCGAATGCTAGATCCCAAGACCAAGTGGCCGGGCGCCGGCGGCCTGCGTCTTATTAAGGCGGTAAGCGCGGTCGACGACTCGACGGTGCGGATCACGACGCAGGCGCCGTGGCCGGCAATGCCGCGGTTCCTCGGGTACTATGGGATGATCGTGCCGCCGGGATATCTCAAGCAAAACGGCGAGGAGTCGCTCATCCGCCATCCGGTCGGCACGGGGCCGTACCGATTCGTCCGCTGGGTCAAGGACGACCGCATGGAGCTCCAGGCCAATCCCGAGTACTGGGGCGGCCGCCCCAAGATCAATCGCGTGGTCTTCCGGGTGATCCCGACGGACGCGCCGCGGGTCGCGGAGCTGCTCGCCGGGTCGGTGCAGATCATCAACCTCATCCCGCCCGAGTTGTTCAGCCCGATCCAAATCTCGTCGAAGACCAAGCTCGTGGTGGGCAAGAGCCTCAGCATCTTCTTCGTGATCTACAACCTGGTCAACGTCCCGAAGGACAAGCCGCTGGCCGATCCCAGGGTGCGGCAGGCGATGAACTACGCGATCAACCGCGAGGCGATCGTGAAGACCGTGCTGCACGGCGTCGGCGAGCCGGTCGCCACCTTCTGCAGCCAGATCATGGAGGCGTGCGACAAGTCGGTCCCGCCGTTCGGGTACAACCCGGACCGGGCCCGCGCGCTGCTGCGCGAGGCCGGCTACGCCAACGGCTTCGATTTCACCATCAGCGGGACGAGCGGGATCTACCCCGGCGACCGGGACATCGTCCTCGCCGTGGCGGACCAGCTGTCCAAGGTCGGCGTGCGCGCAAAGGTCGACACCCAGGAGATCGGCGTGCAGCTGCGGGCGGTGTTGGACCGGAAACTGGCCGATGACGGCTGGTTCACCCGGTTCACCGATTTCTTCGGGATCGCGCCGATCATTCCGCTCAGGGCGTTCTACTCCACGCCCGGCGAGTGGTCCATCTGGCGGCCCGGCTACCAACCCTTCAACCAGCTGGTCGACGAGGCGCAGGCGGCTCCCGACGAGGCGAAGCTGCGCGACGCCTCCAAGAAGCTGCAGCTGATGTACAAGGAGCAGGCTCCGGCCATCTCGCTGTTTACCGCGCCCAACGCCTTCGGCATACGCCGCGAGGTGGAGTTTACACCGCGGCCGGACCTGCTGCTGCCGATGATCGACGCGTCTTGGAACACACAGTAGTCCTCCGCCCCGGGCGGACCCGGAGGGACTTCCTGCGGTCGCCGGCGCCGGGCGCCCGGGGCCGCAACACGCGGTGAGCGGCTTTCTGATCCGCCGGCTGGCGCTCTCCGTGAGCGCGATGCTCGGCGTGATCTTGATCGTGTTCGTCCTGCTGCACGCGACCGGCGACCCCGCCACGCTGCTGGCGCAGCAGGACGCGACGCGTCTCGACATCGAGCGGATCCGGCAGGCCTACGGTCTCGACCAGCCGCTCGTGGTGCAGTTTGCGCACTTCATCGCGCGGGTTGCCCGAGGCGACCTGGGGTATTCATACCGCCAGGGGTTGCCGGTGACTGCACTGATCGGCGAGCGGTTGGGCGCGACCTTCGAGCTGGCGTTCGCCGCGTTCGCGGTGGCGATGTGCCTCGGCGTGGCGGCCGGCATGGTCGCCGCGGCCCGGCGCGGATCGGGCGTCGATACCGCCGCCATGGCGATGGCGCTCCTCGGCACGAGCATGCCGAGTTTCTGGCTGGGCCTGCTGCTGATCATCGTCTTCGGCGTCATGCTGGGCTGGCTGCCGATCTCGGGCTACGGCGGCCTCGACCACCTCGTGATGCCGGCGTTCGTCCTCGGCGGCTTCTACGCGGCGCAGGTCAGCCGCCTCACGCGCACGAGCATGCTGGAGGTCCTGGCCCAGGACTACATCCGTACCGGCTATGCCAAGGGGCTCGCCGGCCGCGTGGTGCTGTTCAAGCACGCGCTGCGGAACGCGGCGCTGCCGGTGCTGACGGTACTCGGCCTCAGCTTCGGGCAGATGCTCGGCGGCGCGCTGATCGTCGAGTCGATCTTCGCCTGGCCGGGCATGGGCCGTCTCGCGGTCCAGGCCGTCCTGCAGCGCGACTTCCCGATCGTACAGGGCGCGACGATCATGGGCGCGGCCGTATTTCTCGCCGTCAATCTCGCCGTCGATCTCATCTATGGCTGGGTCGACCCTCGTCTTCGCGGCGCCTCGCAGGGCGCCTGACCGCACGCGGGCGTCGCTGCTCCGGCGGCTGCTGCGCAGTCCGTCCGGGGTCGCGGGGGCGACGCTCCTCAGCGTGCTGCTGGTGGCCGCGTTCGGCCTGTCGTTCGTCACGCCCTACAATCCCTCGGCGCAGGACCTCGGCCTCGCGGTGCGCCCCCCGTCGCTCGCGCGGGTGGACGGCGGCGTGCATCTCCTGGGGACCGATCAATTGGGACGCGACGTCTTCAGCCGCCTCCTGGTCGGGCTCCGGATCTCGCTGCTGGTGGCCGTCGCGGTGGTGCCGCTCTCGACGCTGCTCGGCCTGGCGGTCGGAATGGTCACGGGCTACCGTGGCGGCTGGCTCGACGTCGCGCTGATGCGGCTCGTGGACGCGCAACTCTCGATACCCACGCTGCTGCTCACCGTGGCCGTGGTGTGCGTGCTGGGTTCCGGCCTGCTGCAGATCGTGGTCGTGCTGGTCATCGCCGGGTGGCCGCAGTACGCGCGCGTCGTACGCGCGGAGGTCCTGTCGCTGCGCGAGCGCGAGTTTGCGGCCGCGGCACGCGCGGTGGGCGCGTCCGACGTCCGTATTCTCGCGCAACATGTGCTCCCAAACCTGGTCCCCACGGTGCTTGTGCTTGCTACGCTGCACCTCCCCGTGGTGATCATCGCGGAGGCCGCACTGAGCTTCCTTGGCCTGGGCATCCAGCCACCCACGCCCAGCCTCGGACAGATGCTGGGATACTCGCAGGAGATGATCTGGCGGGCGTGGTGGATGCCCACTATCCCCGGAGTGGCCATTACGCTCGTGGTGCTGGCGTTCAACCTTACGGGCGACCGTATGCGGGATGTGCTCGATCCCCGGCTGCGCGGTCTCGGACCGGTGTGATGACGCCGCCGACGGGGCCCGCTCGAGGTTTCATGTAAGTTTTCTGGAGGATCTCTGTCGCCCCGGCGCCGTCTGATCGAGCGCGTGAACCGGCATAATACGTATCGCGCCCGATGGCCAACCCGATTGAGCGCGCTCATACTAAGGAGACACCACAAGCCGCGTCGCCTTGGGCTCCGCGCGGCAGACCGCAATACCGAGAGGGTTTGCAGCGCGATGGCGTCGAGGCACGCGCCGAAGACGGCGGGGAGACAACGAAGAGCGAGTCCGCGGCGCGTTCCGGCGATGCGTCGCGATCACGGCAAAACGCTGCTCGCCGACGCCGCGGAGCACAGCGTCGGCTTGGTCGGCATGGTCGACTCCCGGGGCTGCTTTACGTACGTGAACCGCGCGCTCTGCCGGGTGCTGGGGTACACGTCGGAGGAGCTGCTCGGCACGCCGTTCGCGCGTCTCCTGTCGCCGAATATCAGTGTCAGGAAGCAAAAGGAGATCGTGGCGGGGGTGTTCCGGGACCGCGGATGGACGGGTGAGTGCCTGATCCCGCGTCGCGATGGGACAGATGTTTTGTTTGAGTTGAGCGTCGGCCCCGTCAAAGGGCCGCGCGGCGAGGTGATTGGCGGGATCGGGTATGCCCGGGACCTCAGCAAGGAAGCGGCGACGAGGGCGGCGCTCCGGCAGAACGAAGAGCAGTTCCGCCAGCTGACCGAGCACATCCGCGAGGTCTTCTTCGTCAGCACACCCGAGCCGGTCCGCGTTCTCTATCTCAGCCCGGCCTACGAGGAAATCTGGGGCAGGCCACGCCAGGAGGTGTACGATCGCGCCACGGCGTGGATCGAGTCCATCCATCCGGAGGACCGGGATCGCGTCCTTCGCGTCTTTGCGCGCCAAAGCGGCGAGACGACCGAGATGGAGTACCGGATCGTCCGGCCCGACGGCGCGGTGCGCTGGATCAACAATCGCAGCTATCCCGTCCGCGACACGACGGGGGCGTTCTATCGCGTGGTCGGGATCGCGGAAGATATCACCGCACGCAAGCGCACGGAGCAGATATTGGAGGAGGGCCTCGCCCGCACGCGGGAGGCCCACGCCGAGCTGGCCGTGGCCCTGCGCAGGGCGGAGGCGCAGGCCCTCGACACCGCCCTGTTGACCGAGCTCATCGACGTCGTCCAGGCATGCCCGACCGTCGACGATGCCTACGCGGTGACGGGCGGCATGCTCGCCAGGTTCTTCCCCGCGCAGCCGGGGGCGCTGTGCGTGATCAGATCCTCCCGGGACGCCGTTGAGACCGTCGCGGCCTGGGGCGATCGAGCCGTTACGGCGCCGACGTTCGGACCCGACGACTGCTGGGCCCTCCGGCGAGGCAAGCTCCACGTCGTCCACGATCCTCATGCGTCGACGCGCTGCGGCCACCTGAGCGACGTCCTGCCCGGGGGCGCGGTGTGCGTACCGCTCGCGGCGCACGGTGAAACCCTGGGGGTGCTGTGCGTCGAGCGTCGGCCGCGACCGGCCGAGACGGCCGCGGACGGGGCGAAGGACGACGGAGACACCGATGTCCGGCGAGCCGCGGTCGTGGCGGAGCGGCTCTCCCTGACCCTCGCCAACGTGCAGCTCCGAGAGACCCTCCGGCGACAGTCTATTCGCGATCCGCTCACGGGGTTGTTCAACCGGCGGTTCATGGAAGAGTCGCTGGAGCGGGAACTGCAGCGGGCCGCGCGGACCCGCGAGCCGGTCACGCTGCTCATGCTCGATCTCGACCACTTCAAGCCGTTCAACGATACGTACGGGCACCCCGCGGGCGACGCGTTTCTGCGGGCCCTCGGTCAATTCTTGGGCGAGCGGGTGCGGGGCCAGGACCTGGCGTGCCGCTACGGGGGCGAGGAGTTTCTCGTCATCCTCGTCGGCACGTCCGCCGAGGACGCCCGGCGGCGCGCGGATACGTGGCGCGAGGAGTGTCGCGGCTTGAACGCGCAATACGCAGGCCGGAGCCTCGGCGGCGTCACCCTTTCCGTCGGGATCGCAACCTATCCGATCCACGGCGAGAGCGGGGACCGGTTGGTCGCAGCGGCCGATCAGGCGCTCTATCGCGCCAAGGCGGCGGGACGGGACCGGGTGCTGGTCGCCGACGCCGGCCCGAGCGTGGAGGCCGCACGGGCGAACTCCGCCTGAGATCCGATCGACCGGTCTGCGTCGAGTCACCCGAGGAGCCCCGGCCTGGGGCGAACTTCTCTCACCGGCTTCTCGTATCCACCCAGGGTGTGCACGCACCTGGGAAAAACGCGATCACTGGATGGGGGAGAAGAGGGGTGTTCGCAGTGTGCATTGACCGGCTGTTGAGAATTGTTGCCGGCACCATCCTGATCGGGGCGATCGCCGCCGGCCTCGCGTCCGTGGCCGGGGCACAAACGGTGGCGCCGTACGTCAAGGTCGTGGTCGACGGCAGCCCCATCTACCTCGACGCGCCGCCCATGATCGTCAACGGACGGGTCCTCGTACCGCTTCGCGGCGTCTTCGAGCGGCTCGGCGCGACGGTGATCTGGGATCCGGCATCGCAAACCGTACGCGCGCAGAACGGCCCGACCGGCGTCGCGTTGACCATAGGCGCGTCACAGGCGGTCGTCAACGGGCAGCCGCAATCCCTCGACTCCCCGGCATTGCTCGTCGGGGGCCGGACGATGGTGCCGCTGCGCTTCATCAGCCAGGCGCTCGGGGCCAACGTCAGTTGGGATGCGGCGACCTACACCGTTCAGATCGCGAGCCAAGGGGCCGCGGCGCCGCCGGCGACCGTTCCGCCGTCGGTCAGCTACCCGCCGGGACAGGTGCCGCCGGCGCCCTACCCGGGGCAGGCGCCGCCAGCGCCCTATCCCCCGGCGCCCGCGCCGCAGCCGGCAGTCCAGACGATCACAGGGACGGTCACGCAGGTGAACGCGGCCGTGTATCCGGGACAACTCACCGTGCGGACGCCCGACGGTCCGACCTACACGTATCAGATTGTCTCCGGCACCACGATCACGCGGGTGAACCCCGCGACCGGTCTCAACGGGCCCGTCGCATTGAGCACGATTCAGGCGGGTGACGCCGTTGCCGTGACCGGCGATCCAAGCGGGACGGCGCAGAGCGTCCAGGCGCTCAACTATACGCCGGCGCCGCCGGGAGCCCCGACGGTCACGGGCGCGGTGACGGAGGTGAACGCCTCGGCGTATCCCGGCCGGCTGATCGTTCAAGCGTCGAACGGAACCGTCTACACGTACCAGATCGTCTCGGGCACCACGATTACGCGGATGAACACGACGACCGGGGTTGGCGGCCCCGTGCCGTTGAGCGCGATCCAGGCGGGCGACGCGGTGACCGTGGCGGCCGATCCGACGGGGACGGCGCAGAACGTTCAGGTGTCGTTTGCCGAGATCACCGGTACGATCGCGTCGGCGGGCGGCAACCAGATCGCCCTGCAGGACGGACAGACGTACATGCTCGCCCCCACCGCACAGGTGATGCGAGACGGCCAGGTCGTCCCGCCCGCGGCCCTCCTACCGGGCAGCGTGGTGACGCTTCGGGTGAACCCGGCGACGCGCCTGGTGTACGGCGTGAACCTCCGGCAGGCGGCGGCGCCGGGGGCGATTACCGCGGTTACCGTGACGCCGGCCGGGCGTCAGCTGGTCACGGGCGATGTGATGACCGTCGTCGCCGCAGGCCCGGCGCGCGCCACCGCGACCTTCGCGATCGCCGGACTGCGGGCCGGCCTCCCGATGACGGAGTCGGCGACTCAGCCCGGCACATATATCGGCACCTACGCGGTGCAGCCGGGCGATGCCGTCGCCAATGGGAACGTGGTGGTCAGCCTCACCGCGCCCAACCGGCAGTTGTTGACCGCAACGGCTCCGGCACCGGTGTCGATTTACGCGCCCGCGGCGCCGTCAACGGCCGCCGGGGCCCCGGTGATCGTCAGCCCGGCAGCCGGCAAGGGTGTGACGACCCCGTTCACCGTGACGGGCATCGCCCCGCCGGGGTCTCAGGTCAAGGTCACCGCGGACTACGATAAGAACATCATCGGCTTTCACTGGCACGGCACGCTCGGCGCCCAGACCGTCACCGCGGACGTAAACGGGCATTGGTCGGCGACGTTCACTCAGAAACCTCCGGTGCTGGGTGTGAACCTGACGATCACCGCGGTCCTCACAGACAACACCGGTGCGGCGCGATCGGCGCCGGCCACCGTTACTACCACGCTGCAGTAGGCGCCGGGGTCAACGCGCCTCGCCACAACGAAGCCCCGTCCGGCCGCCGGACGGGGCTTCTGGTTTTTGGTCTGGCGCCGTCAGGCCTCGCCGCGCCGGCGCCTCAGGTATTTGCGAATCAGGTACCCCAGGATCAGCAGATTGATCGACACGGCCACGAACTCCGGCGGCCGGGGATGATGTGCGATGCGCCATCCCTCGACCGGCAGGAAGGCCGCGGTTTCGGCGATCACCAGCAATTCCCCCCACGCCGCCTGGATCCAGACGCCGATGGTCTCCGCCGCGAAGACACCCGCCCACAGGACCAGCCCGATGCCGAGCGCGAGCGCCTGATTCGACGACAAGTACGGCACGTGCGCGGCGAGCCAGTGCACGACCGCGCTGTGCGCGCCGCGTGACAGCCTTCGCGAAAACGCGACCTGGACGGGATTCTCGCCGGGATGCCCCCGCAGCACGAACGCGAAGACCGCGCCGGCGACGATCGCCAGCGTGCTGATGCCCTTTTGTACCGCGATGAGAAAGACCGGCCACGGCCTGCCAAAGAACTCCAGACCGGCGCGCCGGCTACCGGCCGTTGGCGCCGACGTGAGCGTCAACGGCGGGCGCGGCGCGGGCTATCGAATGTAGCCTTCAACTGTCTTTTCGTCCCGGACCGCGGCGCCGGACGGGTCGAGACCGGCGGCCCGGCGGGCCTTGCGCTGCTGGAGGAGATCCCAGCACTGATCCAGCGTGACCTGAAGGTGCCGCAGGCGCTCGCGGTCGGCGTCCGTCGCTTCGCCCGCGGACTCTTTGCGCCAGATCTCGTGTTCCTCGTTCGTCAGCTCGTTAATCCGGTGAAACACCGTCTTGTCTTCCACCGCGTCGCCTCCCGAGAAGCAGTTCCGTACCTGCCCTTCGATCATACTCCAGTGACGCGCGCCCCGACGGTGAAGCCCTGGGAGTCTGAGCCTCCGGCCGAGAAGCCCCCTGGGTGCCGCACGACCAGGTACGATTCGAGGAGTTCGAGGTAAGCCGGCGCCCCGGCTGCCGCCGGGTGACGGCCGCCGTGGACGCGGGTCCCGCGGTCGACCTGCCGGTGATCGCGATCGCGGGCGAGCGCCCGGGACCGGTGTTCGTCGCCGCCGCCGGCGTGCACGGCGACGAGTACGAAGGTCCCCGGGCGTTGTGGGAGGTCTGCGGCTCGCTGCCGCCGTCGTCGCTGTCGGGGGTGTTCGTGGCCCTGCCGATCTGCAACCCGTGGGCGTTCGCGGCCGGATCTCGCACGACGCCGGCGCATCTCGACGGCGTCAATCTCGCGCGGACGTTTCCCGGAGATCCGGCCGGTTCTCCGACGCAACGGCTCGCCGCCGCGCTGCTCGCGTTCGTCCTGCGCCTGCGTCCGTCGCTCTTCCTCGATCTCCACAGCGGCGGGGTGCGGTACCGCTTCCTGCCGGCCGCGGCGTACCGGCGCGGTCTCGGCGACCCGCAGCGCTCACGGGCGGCCGTGCGCGCATTCGGCGTCCGGAACCTATGGGCCGGCCGCGATCACGCCGGCACGTTCAATTCCGAGACCGCCCGGCGCGGCATTACGACCGTTGGAAACGAGATGAGCGGCGCCGGAGGGTGTCTCGACGAAGACGTCGCGGCCGATCGCGACGGCGTCCTCAACCTGATGCGCTGGCTCGGCATGCTCCGCGACCGGCCGGCGCCGGAAGTGACCGGACCGTTCTGGGAGACCACGGAGGTGCCGGCGCCCGCCGGAGGATACGCGCACATGCGGACGTCCGTGGGCGACGCCGTATCCGGCGGCGCGCCCGTGGCGACGGTGCGGACGCCGTTCGGAGAGATCGCCGGCGAGGCGTGCGCTCCCTACGACGGCGTGGTCTGGGTCACCCGCCACCTGCGGGTGATCGAAGCCGGGGAGATGATCGTGTCGGTCGCGCAACCGGCGAACGACGACCACACGTAGGCGCGCTACGCGAACGCGTCGTCGACGCTCTTTCTCAACAGCCGTCCCAATTCCACGATCTCAGCGTCCGCAATCGTGAGCGGGGGTCCGACCAGGATCTGATTCGCGGCCGAGCCCGGAAGCGACCCGCCCGCCGGATAGACAAGGAGCCCGTTGCGTAGGGCCGCCGCGACCACGGCCGGGCCGGCCGCCGGACCCGGCGCCGAAAACTCCACGCCCCACATCAGCCCGAGTCCCCGCACCTCCGCCACGCGCGGATGCCGGCGCAGCGGGTCAAGTTCGCGTTCGAGCGCGGCGCCCTTGCGTTTGGCCGCGCGGACGAGGTCGTGCGCCTGAATGTATTCGAGTACCGCGGCCGCGGTGGCGCAGGCCAGCGGGTTGCCGGCATACGTGTGCCCGTGGATGAACCGCCCGGACACACGAAGGATCTGGTCGCCGACGCGCTCGTGCGCGACCACCGCGCCGATCGGCACGTATCCCGCGCCGAGCCCCTTCGCGCAGACCACGAGGTCCGGGACGACGCCCCAGTGATCGATCGCGAATTTGGCTCCGGTTCGCCCGAACCCCGTCATCACCTCGTCGGCGATGAACAGCACGTCGTGGCGGTCGCAGATCTCCCGGACGACCCGGAAGTACTCGGGCGGCGGGACGACGGCCGCGTTGGCCGCGCCGGAGAGCGGCTCGGCGATGAACGCCGCGACGGTGCCGGCGCCCTCGCGTTGGATCGCCGCTTCGAGCGCGGTCGCGCACTCGATCGCGCAGCGGCCGTATTCGAGGCCGTACGGGCAGCGCCGGCAGTGCACCTCCGGAATCTGAGGAAACGGCAGCAAGAGCGGCTCGTACGGTCCGCGGCGCGCGGCGAACCCGGACAGCGACAGGGCGCCGAGCGTCGCGCCGTGGTAGCTCGCGCGCTTGCTGATGATCTTGTACTTGGAAGGCCGTCCCGCGTCCACCCAATACTGGCGCGCCATCTTGATCGCCGTCTCCGTCGCCTCGCTGCCGCCGGACACAAAGAAGACGCGCGAGAGACCCGGCGGCGTGAAGGCGACGACGAGGTCGGCGGCGCGCTCCTGCGCCTCGGTCGTAAACTCCGACCCGTGCGCGAAGGTGATCTGCCGGAGCTGGCGCTCCATCGCCGCGAGGATCTCGGGGACGCCGTGTCCGAGGTTGACGGCGAGGGGCCCCGACGAGCCGTCGAGGTACTTGCGGCCCTCCGCGTCGTACACATAGACGCCCTGGCCGCGCACGGCGCGGAGGCGCGGAGCGTCGCTGCGGTGCAGGACGTGGCTTACGGTACCCGAGAGCGCGTCGCTCATCGTCGTGTGAATTCAAGGACGCCGCGGGCCTTCCTGTGCGGGCGGCGGAGGACGCGGCCGCGGCATGATGCGGCGAACGGCGCCGCGAACTGTGTACGTGTGACGGTCTCGTGGGTGACCGAGGTCAAGGCCGGACTGGCGCGGGCCGCTGAATACGGCGGCGCGTTCATCGATGCGCAGGAGGCGAAGCGGCGCCTGCCGCTCGCGGACGCGGTCGGGCTCGTCCGCGACGCGGTGCTGTGGGAGGCCTCGGGGCGCGTCCTGATGCCGGATGCCCGGCGCGCGGCCCTGCGCTACAGCGCGCAGGGAGACGGCCCTCGCGTCGCGGCCATCTCGAAGTGCTGCGTGATCCCCGCCCTCGACATCGCGGCGTTCCGTTTTCTCGGCTCCGTCCTCGGCGACGACCCGGTCCGGTTTCTGCATCTGGTGGGTCTGGAGCGGCGCAATCTGCTCGCCACCATCGACGAGCACCTGACCTATCTCGTGCGCATCGCCGCGCTGGCGCTCGTCGTCGCCGAGCACACCGTGCCGGCGCCTGCGCCGGTGATAGGCATGATCGGCGCGGGGCGCCTCGCCCGCGCGGTGCTCGGCGCGTTCATCGAGTCGGGAAGGGCCGGCGAGATCGTCATCGCCTCGCGCCGGCCGGCGTCCCGGGACCGGCTCGTTCACGACCTGACGGCGGCCGGTTTCCCGCACGTGACCGCCGTCGACTCCGCGCGCGAGGCCGCGGGCCGCGCCGACTTTCTCGTCTCGGCGACGAACGCCGCATCCCCGATCGTCTCCGCCGCATGGGTCAAGCCCGGCGCGACGGTGTACGGGCTCGGCGACGCGGTCGAATTCGCCGACGATCTGCTCGTCCGGCGCGAGCGCGGCCCGGTGCGTCTCATCGTATCCAACTGGCTTGAGTGCGCGCAGCGCGCGGATTTCCGCCGGCTGATCGACGATGGACGGATCGACCAATCCGACGTCGACGTCGAACTGTCGGACGTCATCTCGGGCCGGGAGCCGGCGCGGGTGGACCCGCGGGGCGTCGTATGCGTGCGCGCACCGGGTAGTGTGACACTCGACGCGCTGCTCGGCGCCTGGATTTGCGCCCGCCGCGCCCTCGCCGTATAACGCATCTCTCCGATAGGGGGCCGGCGACGGTCTGCCGAAGCGAGCCGTGGGAGGGCCGGACATGGCGGACGGCGGTCCCTGGAGCGGTATCCTTTCCCCGGACGAAGTTCAGGTCTACGACCGCCTCGGCTACTGGCGTACCTCCCGCGATCCCGGCGTTGCTCCGGCGCTTGTCCTCGTCGACCTCGAAAATAACTTTACGGGCGACCGGCCCGAGCCCATCCTCGAGAGCATCCGGCGTTACCGATACAGCTGCGGGCAGCACGCGTGGGAAAGTCTGCCCCACATCCGCCGTCTTCTCGATGCCTCGCGGGCGGCCGGGCTGCCGGTCGTCTACACTCGCGGCGCCGACGATCCCGAGGACGCGACCCCGGACGAGCGCCGTGACGGCCGGCAGATCGTCCAGGTGGTGGCGCCGGCGGGCGGCGAGCGCGTGTTTGAGAAGCGCGCGGCCAGCGCGTTCTACGCGGGCGGACTCCTTCAATATCTGGTCCACGCGCACGTCGATACGCTGCTGGTGTGCGGGTGCACGACGAGCGGATGCGTGCGTGCGACCGTCGTCGACAGCGCCTCGCACGGGTTTCGCACGGTGGTCGTCGCGGAGTGCGTTTTCGACCGGGCCGTGCTGCCGCACCGCGTGAACCTCTTTGACATGGCCGCCAAGTACGCGGCGGTCTGGTCCCTCGCCGACTCCCTGGAGTGGCTCCGGGCGCGCCCGGGCCTACGGCGTGGGCCACAATCGCGCGCCGCGATCCGCGGATAGCGCACTCGCGTCACGGTGAAGGAGGCGGGAATGAAGAGGATCGGCATCGAGCTCGACGGCGTCAAGGTGACCGCCGTCCTGTACGAAGACCGGGCCCCGGTCACGGTCGGTGCGTTGTGGGCGAGCCTGCCGTACGAAGACCGGGTCACGCACGCGAAGTGGTCCGGCGACATGTTCCACGCGAACACCGAGCTGCCCATTGACGTCGACTACTCGAAGTTTCCGTTCGGAATGGAAAATCCCGTGGGGTTTCAGGCGCCGGGCGAGATCGTGTACCTGCCGGCGATCCGGGAGCTCGCGATCGCCTATGGGGAAGCCCGGTTCGCCTGGGTAATGGGGGCGATGATGGTCTCGGCGCTGGGCCGGATCGAAGGCGACCTCACCGCGTTCGCCAAGAAGGCGGAGCGCCTGATGTGGGACGGCGCCATGCTCCTGGTGCTGCGCCGTCTCGACGGCGCGGACGCGGGAGGGGCGCGATGAAGCGGATCGTGGTGGAGTTCGAAGACCACGCCTTCGAGGCCGTGCTCCTCGACGAGCAGGCGCCGATCATCTGCAACAACATCTGGAACGCCCTGCCGCTCGAGGGACCGGTGACCAACACGAAGTGGAGCGGCGACATGCTGCGGCTGTGGGTCCAGATCCCCGAGCCGCCGGAGCGTGAGAACATGTCGCAGCTGCAGAACCCCGGCGATATCATATTTTTACCGAAGTGGAACGGCCTGCGCTTCGTCTACGGACAGGCGCGGATGCAGGGCCCGAGCGGTGCGCACCCCACGCCGCTCGTCGGCCGGATGCTCGGCGGCGTCGCCGAGCTGGCGGCGCTCGGCAAGCGGGTGGAGTGGGAAGGCGCCAGGACGGTGCGGGTGCGCCGGGCCTAACCGTGACCCGGGGGACGGCCGGCTTCAATTACATGGTTGCCGGCTGCACGTCGGCCGGGCCCCGCGGCCTGACGCGGCGCGGCCTGCTGAGAAGCGGCGCGGGCGCGGCGGCCGCGCTCATCGGCGGCGGCCGGAGGACACCTGCCGCGGCGCAGACGCCCGGAATGCTGCGGATCGCCCGCGGTGCGGACGCGCGGAGTCTCGATCCGCACATCAACGCCCGGCTCTACGACCGCATGGTGCTGTACACGCTGTACGAGCCGCTGATCGACGCGGACAGCGAGGGCCGTTTCTTTCCGGTGCTCGCGAAATCGTGGGACGTCGGGTCCACGGGCCTCGTGGTGACGTTCCACCTGCGGTCCGGCGTCGTCTTCCACGATGGGACGCCGTTCACCGCGGAGACCGTGAAGTGGAACATCGAGCGGGTGTTGGATCCGGCGACGGGCTCGGAGCACCGCACACGGTTCGAAGGCATCATCCAGGGCGTCCAGGCCGCCGACGCGACGACGGTGCGGATCTATCTCACGCGGCCGTATCCGCCGCTCTTCTCCGAACTTACAGATAGGCCCGGCCTCATGGTGTCGCCGGCGGCGGTCAAGAAATTCGGCCGGGACTTCGGCCGCAACCCCGTCGGGACGGGAGCGTTCCGGTTCGTGGATTGGATCCAGGGCAACCGGGTCGTGGTCCAGCGCAGCGAGCAGTACTGGAACCGCCGGGCGATCCGGTCGGCGGGCATCACCTTCACGGATTTTCCCGAGCCGGCCGTCGCGGACGCGCGCCTTCGGGGCGGGGATCTCGACGTCGTCGCGCTGGAGGGGCTCCCGGCGGACGACGTCCTCGCGTTCCAGAAGCAGCCCGCCTACCGGGTGGTGCTGAGCCCCGCGTACCGCTGGGAAGCGATTCAGATGAAAGTGGATGTGCCGCCGTTCGACAACCGCAACCTGCGCCAGGCGATCATGTACGGGATCAACCGCGAGCAGATCCGCACGGTGATCTACCGCGGGCTGGGAAAGGCGACCGGGAAGTTCTTCCACGAAGGCTGGTGGCAGGATCCATCCTACAACGGGCCGGCCTACAACCCCGATCTCGCGAAGCAGCGCCTCAGGGAGTCGGGATATCTCGACCGGCCGGCGCCGCTGCTGCTCTACGTCCTGTCCAGCCAGGTGCCCCTCGGCGAGATGGCGCAGGCGCAGCTCGCCGCGATCGGCCTCCGGACGAACATCCGGCTGGTGTCGGAGCGGGACCAGTACCCGATGGTGCTGCGCGGCGAGATCCCCTTCACGATCCCCGAGACGTGGACGCCGCGGGTCGATCCCCACGGCCTGAGCTACATCCTCTGGCACTCCAAGGGCTACGCCAACAGCTCGCACTACCGCAATCCCCAGGTGGACAAGCTGCTGGACGACGCGTCGGCGACGTACGACACGAAGACGCGCACGAAATTGTACCGGCAGGCGGAGCGGCTGATCGTGGACGACGCGTCCTACGTCTTCTACTACGCGGCGCCGGATTACGCCCTCATGCGCCGGCAGGTCCGCGGCTTCCGCTACGGCTTCGATCTCATGCCGCGGGTCGCGGAGGCCTGGGTCGAAGGCTGATGTGGCGCTACACGCTGCGGCGGGTCCTCATTCTTATCCCGACCATGCTGGTCGTCACGCTCGGCATCTTCGTGTTGATGCGCACCGCGGTGAAGGGAGATCCGGCGCTGTACCTGATGGGGCACGAGGCGACGCTCCAGCAGGCCGCCGCGGCGCGGACGCGCCTGGGACTCGACCGGCCGGTCCTGGTGCAGTACGCGGCGTGGCTGCGGCGCCTCGGCGCGCTCGACCTCGGCCGGTCGTTTGAATACCCGATCGACGTCCGGTCGGCGCTGGCCGGACGGCTGCCGGCGACCGTGGAACTGGCCGGCCTCGCCACGCTGCTGGCGCTCGCGGTCGCGATCCCGGCCGGGATGTTCATCACGATCGCCCGCGACACGCCGGCCGGACGGCTGGTGCGCGCGCTGCTGGTCGCGGGCATCTGCGTGCCCAACTTCTGGCTCGGCATGCTGCTCATCTATCTGTTCAGCGTGAAGCTGCACTGGCTGTCCGGCGGCGCCTACACCCCGCTCGGGGAAAATCCGGGCCGCAATCTCGCGTCGATGATCCTCCCGGCGGTCAGTCTCGCGGCGTTCTACGGCGCCGCGTGGGCCCGCTACCTCAGCTCCGCGCTCGCCGACGTACTGCACGGCGACTACATCCGGGTCGCGCGCGCGAAGGGACTCGTCGAGCGGACCGTGCTGTTCAAGCACGCGCTCCGCAACGCGTTGATACCGGTCGTGACGATCGTCGGACAGAACATTCCGTTCATGCTCGCCGGCGCGGTGATCGTCGAGGTCGTGTTCAGCCTGCCGGGCGTCGGCCGGCTGTTCAGTGACGCGATTCAGTCGCGCGACTACCCGGTGGTACAGGGCGCGGTGCTGCTCGTCACGGCCGCCGTCGTCGCGAGCAGCCTCGCCGTCGACCTGACGTACGGGATGCTCGATCCCCGCATCAAGTACGACTGACCCCGCCGTGCGGCGCCGCCTCGCGCGTCACCTCGCCACCCCGGCCGGAGCCGCCCTCGGCGCGGCCGTGCTTCTGCTGGTGGCCGCGGCGTGCGTCCCGCGCCTCCTCAGCGCCTACGACCCGCTGCAGATCCAGGGCGGCCAGAGCCTGCAGCCGCCGGGACCGGACCACCCGCTGGGCACCGACCTGCTCGGCAAAGACGTGCTGACCCAGATCGTCTACGGCACCCGTACCACCCTCGTTATCGCCGCGGGCGCAGTCGCGATGAGCCTGCTGGCCGGCACGCTGATCGGGCTCGTCTCGGGATTCTGGGGCGGCACCCTGCTCGACGAGTGCCTGATGCGGCTCATCGACGCGCTCTACATCTTCCCCGACCTCATTCTCGCGCTGACGATCGTGGCGATCCTCGGGCCCGAGCACCTCGAGAGCGTGGTGGTCGCGCTCGCGGTCGGGCACATCCCGGCGTACGCGCGTCTCGTCCGGGGACGGGTGCTGTCGCTGCGCGAAGCCGAGTTCGTCGCCGCCGCGCGGAGCGTCGGCGCGTCCGCGCGCCGCATCCTCGGCCGCCACGTGCTGCCCCAGACGAGCGACGTGATCGTGGCGCGGTCGGTGATCGGGTTCTCCGGGATCATCCTCTCGGAGTCGGCGCTCAGCTTCCTCGGCCTGGGCGTCCAGCCGCCCACGCCGAGTTGGGGCCGCATGCTGCGGGACGGCTTCCAGTATCTCGCGACGGCGCCGTGGGTGGCGCTGGCCCCGGGGGCGGCCGTCTTCGCGGCCGTGTTCGTGTTCAATCAGGCCGGCGAGCTGATCCGGGACCTCCTGGATCCGCACACGATCACGGCCCGCGCCGCGTCCGCGCGGGTGAGGGCGTGACGATGCACGTCGGGGTCGGGTTTCCGGGCTGCCGCGAGGGCACCGCGTACCCGGTCGGGTTCGTGCGGCCGGAAGATCTCGCCGCGGTGGCCACGCGCGCGGAGGAGCTCGGCTACTACTCCATCTGGTCGAACGATCATCTGACCACGCCGCACGGGGTGAGCGCCACGCAGGCGGAGATCCCGAATTTCTACGAGCCGGTCGTCACGTACGCCACGTTCGCCAACATCACCGAGCGCCTCAGGTTCATGCTCGGCGTGATCACGCTGCCGCAGCGCGACGTGGTGCTGCTGGCCAAGCAGGTCGCCACGCTCGACCGGCTGACCGGCGGCCGCGTCATGCTCGGCGTCGGGCTCGGCGCCTACCGCGAGGAATTCGAGGCCGTCCACCCGGGGCTCAAGGGCGCTCACCGCGGCACGATGGTGGAGGAGGGGATCGAAGGCCTGCGCCGCCTGTTCGCCGACGAGCGCGCGAGTTTCACCGGCCGGTACGTGCGGTTCGAAGGCGTCGAACTGGCGCCGAAGCCCAGCCAGCGTCCGTTTCCGATCTACGTCACGGCGCACGCCTCCTCTGGCCTCGAGCGCGCCGGACGGCTCGGCGACGGCCTGATCGTCGCGGCCCGCTCTCCCGACCAAACGCGGCGCGAGTGGGCGGAGGTCCGGCGGGCGGCGGAGGTTCACGGCCGCGATCCCGGGGCGCTCAGCCTGCACGTGCAGACGTGGCTGGCGTTCGGCGATTCGACGCGGGAGGCGGAGGAGCGGGTGCTGCGGTCCCAGCACTTTCGCCGCATGGCCGCGGGAGACCGCCGACGCACCGACGAGGAGCGCCTTTCGGAGTATCGTGCCGGCAACCTGCTCGGGACGCCGTCCGCGGTGGCCGAGCAAGTCAAGGCGCTTCGGGCCGCCGGGGCGTCGCACCTCGGGATCATCCTCTTGGCCGACAGCATGGAGGAGCTCCTGGCGGACATGGAGGTGTTCGCGAGAAAGGTCGTTCCGGCGATCGGATAGGACACAGTCACGCATCTGGCGAGGGGGAGGGGACCTGTGGCGCGGATGGAGATCGTGTTGGGCGACGAGGTGTTTGGCGCGACGCTGTCCGAGGAGGCGGCGCCGAAGACGGCCGCGGCGGTGCTGAAGGCGCTGCCGTTCGAGGGCCGGGCGGTGCACGCGCAGCTGAGCGGCGACATGTTCCGGATGTTCGAGCACGCGCCGATTCCGATCGAGGAGACGGAGAACAAGCAGGCGTTTCAGGCGCCCGGCGAGATCGTCTACTATCCTCCGATCAAGGAGATCGCGATCGCCTACGGCACGGCGCGGTTTCGGGGCACCGCGGGCTTCCTCTATCTCACACCGCTCGGATTCATCGACGAGCAGGACCTGCCGCGCCTCGCCAAGACGGCGGAGCGTCTGATGTGGGACGGCTCGAAGCGGATTCAGTTTCGCCGGGCCGAGGGCGCCGCGGCCCCGGCCGGCCGGACAGCCGAGGCGGGCCGCCGGCAGATCGAGATCGACGTGGACGG
Organism: bacterium; assembly: GCA_035308905.1. Taxonomy (NCBI): domain Bacteria; species bacterium. Next base: position 91,714 of record DATGFS010000042.1, read on the forward strand.
CGTCACCGTGACGGCGTCGCTGCTCGACGCGACCGCGCCGAAGACCGCGGAGGCGCTGTGGGCTGCCCTGCCGCTCAAGGGCCGCGTCACGAACACGAAGTGGAGCGGCCAGATGCTGCGGTTTTGGGGCGGCGACGGCGAGCTCGGGCAGGTGCCGATCCGGCTCGAAGCGGCGGAAAACGGCCAGGAGCTGCACTGGCCCGGCTATCTCTACTACCATCCGGCGTACCGCGGCCTGCGGCTGTGCTACGGGCAGGCGCAGCAGAGCGGGCCCGCGACCGTGTCCCATCTGACCCCGCTCGCCCGCCTCACGGGCGATTGGAACGCGTTCCGCGCGAAAGCGTCCGCGATCATGTTCGAGGGCGCCAAGACGATGACGATCCGAAAGAAGGAGCGATAGGCGGATGCGGAAGATCACCGTGGATCTCGACGGAGTCCGCGCGGAGGGCGAGTTGTGGGACGACCGGGCGCCGAAGACGGTGGCCGCGCTCCTCCCGCACCTGCCGATTACCGACCGGACGATCCACGTGCGCTGGTCCGGCGCCGCCTGGCGCACGGAGAAGAACTACCCGCTCAAGGTCGGCGAGGTCGAGAACCGGGCGACGTGGCTCGAGCCCGGCGACATCATCTACTACGACGCTCCGGAGCACCAACTGTTCAAGGTCGCGTTCATCTACGGCGTGAGCCAGTGGCGCGAGCCGAAGGGCGAGCTCTACGTCGCGCGCATCGGCAAGATCACGGAGAACCTCGATCCGTTCATCAAGACCTGCGAACAGGTGCTGTTTCAGGGGCCGAAGGCCGTGGCGATTCGGCTCGCGTGATGCGGTCCGCATCGAAGGAGACGAGGCGTAGTTCAGGGAGGGGGAGCGTATGAGACGCCGGGAGTTTCTGCGCACGACCGCGGCCGCCGCGGCCGGATACGCGCTGGCGAGAGGCGGCGCACTTCGCGGGGCCGAGGCGGCGGCCGCGCCGCAGCGGGGCGGGACGCTCCGCGTCGGGTGGATTCCCAACGCGCACACGCTCGACCCGCACTACTCCGTGGACTTCGCGGAGCGGCACGTCATGTACGCGATTTACAACAACCTGGTCGCGGTCAACCCGTCCTTCGAGATCGTGCCGGAGCTGGCCCGATCGTGGAAGATCGAGCCAAACGGCAAGGTGGTCACGTTTCAGCTGCAGCCGGGCGTGAAGTTCCACGACGGCACGCCCTGCGACGCGGCCGCGGTCAAGTGGAACATGGACTTCATCCTGGCCCCGGCCAACAACTCGCCGATGGGCAAGCTCATCGGCCCCTTCATGGCGGGCGTCGAGGCGACCGGCCCCACCACCGTGGTCTTTCACACGAAGGAGCCGTATCCCGGGCTGCTGGCCGCGCTCGCGGAGCGGCCAGGCTTCATGGTCTCTCCGGCCGCCTGGCAGAAGTCCGGGCGGGATCTCGGGCGCCGGCCGGTCGGCACGGGGCCGTTCGAGTTCGTGGAGTGGGTGTCGGACGACCACGTTACCTTGAAGCGCTTTGCGGGCTACTGGGACCAGGGCAAGCCATACCTCGACGGCATCGTCTACCGGATCATCCCTGATCCGGCGGTGCGCGGGACGATGGTGCGGACCGGTGAGCTCGACACCGCGAGCTCGCCCGACCCGAAGGACATCCCCGGTCTCGAGCACGCCCAGAACGTAAAGGTGATCACAGAGAACCCGTCCGGGCACTGGTGGGCGACGCAGTGGCGCGTGGACCGGCCGCCGTTCAACAACAAGGCGCTCCGCCAGGCGATCGCCTACGGCGTGGACCGGGAGGAGTTCGTCAAAGTCATGCTGGGCGGCCGCGGGACGGTCGCGAAGGGCCCGACGCCGTCCAACGTCTGGTGGTACAACGACAGCGTCAAGGGCTACACCTACGACCCGGCCAAGGCCAAGAGTCTGCTCGCCGAGGCCGGCCACCCGGGAGGCTTCTCCGCCGAATTCGCCACGGACAACACGCCGCTTGGGCTGCAGTTCGCCGAGCTGCTGCAGCAGCAGCTCAAGAAGGTCAACGTCAACATCACGATCAACCCGGTCAATCCGTCCGACATGTACCAGCAGGTGCTGGCCGCCAAGTTGAATTGGGCGCGGACGGACTGGACACTCCGCGGCGACCCCGACGGCCTGCTGAGGATCCTGTTCTACACCGGCAACTTCGCCAACTCGACGGGCTACTCGGGCGTCGACCGCCTGCTCCGCGACGCGAGCTCGACCTACGACCGCGGGGTTCGGAAGAAGGTCTACGGCGAGATCGAGCAGACCGTGATCAACGACGCGCCGTACGTCTGGATCTTCTACGTGCCGGAGTACGCGCCGACGCGCACCCCGGTGCAGAACTTTGCCTGGATCCCGGACTCCGTGCCGCGCTACCGCGACCTGTGGATCGCCAAGTGACCGGCGTGTTCTGATTCCTCGTGGCGCGGTACATCGTCCAGCGCCTGCTCGCCATCATCCCGATGGCCGTGCTGCTCACCGCCGCGGTCTTCGCGCTGGTCCACGTCTTTTTGGGCGATCCCGTGGTATTGATGCTCGGCCGGGAAGCGGATCCGGAGACGGCGCAGCGGCTGCGCCATGAGCTTGGGCTGGACCGGCCCCTCTACGTCCAGTACGCGGACTGGCTCTCGCACGCCGCGCGGGGGGATCTCGGCCGGTCCCTGCGGGACCGGGTGCCGGTGGCGCGCGCGGTCGAGGAACGCCTGCTCGTGACGGGGGAACTGACGCTCCTGGCGATGGCCGTCGCGCTCGCCGCGGCGCTCGCCCTCGGCACCGCCGCGGCCGTCCGCGCCGGAAGCGCCGTGGATTTCGCCGTCTCCGGCTTTTGCATCGCCGGTGTGACGCTCCCCAACTTTCTGGTGGGGATCGTGCTGATCTTTCTCTTCGCGCTGACCCTGCGCTGGCTGCCGAGCGGCGGATACGCGCCGCCGCTTACACAGCCGCTCGAAAACCTGCGGCTCATGATCCTGCCGACCGCCACCCTGAGCCTCGCCTACATCGGATTTCTGAGTCTCGTCTTGAAATCGAGCCTCAAGGACGCCCTGCGCGCGCCGTACGTGCAGACGGGCCGCGCCAAGGGCATCACCGAGCGGCGGGTGCTCGTGCGCCACGTGCTGCGCAACTCGCTCATCCCGGTGCTGAGCGTGCTGGGCGTCGAGGTCGGGCGGCTGTTCGGCGGCGCCGTCATCACAGAGACAATCTTCGCCCTGCCGGGCGTCGGGCGGCTCCTCGTCGACTCGATTCTGGGGCGCGACTTTCCCGTGATCCAGGCGGTGGTCGCGCTGCTCACTTTCGGCGTGCTGATCGTCAACCTGTGCGTGGACCTTGCCTACGGGTGGCTCGATCCACGCGTGACGTACCAGTGAGTTCGAACGCGGCGGTCGTTGGCCGGCCCGCGGCGGGCCGGCCGCGACGGACGACGTCGCGGTGGCGCCGGGTGCTCCGCAACCGTCCCCTGGTCGTGGGCGGGTGCCTTGCCGGCATCGCGGTCGCGATGGCTCTGCTGGCGCCGCTGCTCGCGCCCTACGATCCGCTGACCTACCATCCGGATCACACGCTCGAGGGCCCGAGCCGCGCCTTTCTCCTCGGCACGGACAACCTGGGGCGGGACACGCTGAGCCAGGATATCTACGGCGCGCGCATCTCGCTTGCCGTCGGCTCCGCCGCCGTGCTGCTGGGCATCGTCGTGGGCGTGCCGTGGGGGCTCGTCAGCGGCTTTCTCGGCGGGCGGTTCGACTACGTGATGATGCGGCTCGCGGACGTCGCCCTTGTCTTCCCGTCGCTCGTACTGGCGCTCGTGATCCGCGCGTTCCTGGGTTCGAGCCTGCTCAACGTCATCGTCGCGCTCGGCGTCACGATCACGCCGGGCCTCGCGCGTGTGACGCGCGGCGAGGTGCTGAGCATCCGGTCGCGCGACTTCGTCGTCGCCGCGGTCGCAACCGGGGCCAGCACCACACGGATTCTGGCGCGGCACATCGTGCCGAACATCCTCGATCTCATCGTGGTGCTCGGCACGGCCGGCATGGGCGGCGCGATCCTGACCGAGGCCAGCCTCTCGTTCCTCGGCTTCGGCACCCCGCCGCCCGCGCCGAGCTGGGGGCGCATGCTGCGCGAGGGGTACGCGTACCTCCTGATCACGCCGTGGATCTCGCTCAGCGCCGGGGTCGCGATCTTCATCGCGGTGCTCGGATTCTATCTCGCCGGCGAGGGCGCCCGGCGGCTGCTGCATCGCGAGCGCACCTGAGGGGAAGCGGCCGGAGGTCCCGCGCCGGACAGAGCGAAGCGAGACGGCAAGGACGGCACTTAAACCGGAGGTCCGGCATGCGCGTTGCGCTGTGTCAGCTCGTCTCATCCCCAACGAAATCCGAGAACCTCAACGCCGCGGTCGACGCGATCCGTGAGGCCAAGCGCCGTGGCGCGGACGTCGCCCTGCTGCCCGAGGTCTACATGGCGTTCCTTCATCCCGAGGATCCCACCACGGCCGCCGCCGTCGCCGAGCCGGTGGACGGGCCGTTTGTCTCGGGGCTCGCCGCGGAGGCGCGGGCGCAGCACCTCTACGTCGGCTGCGGCCTCTGGGAGCAGGTACCGGGCGAGCGGGAGCGGGCGTTCAACACGACGGTGCTCCTCGGTCCCGACGGCCGCCTCGTGCTGGCCTACCGGAAGACGCATCTCTACGACGCCTTCGGCTATCGCGAGTCGGACCGGATCGTGGCGGGTTCCGAACCGCCGGGCGTGGTGCGCACGCCGCTCGGGACCTTCGGCCTGCTGGTGTGCTACGAGCTGCGTTTTCCGGAGCTCACCCGGCGCCTCGCGCTGGCCGGCGCCGACGTGCTGCTGCTTCCGGCCGCGTGGATCGCCGGCCCTCTGAAAGAAGCGCACTGGACGACACTCATTCAGGCGCGGGCGATTGAAAACACGATCTTCGTCGCCGCGGCCAATCAGACGGGCAACATGAGCACCGGCCGCAGCATGCTGGTCGATCCGATGGGCGTCGCCGTTGTCGACGGCGGGGAAGAGGCCGGCGTGCTCGCCGGCGACATCGACCTCGCGCGCATCGCGAGAGTCCGGGAGAAGCTGCCACTTTTGTCCCACCGCCGGGAGGCGCTGTATGCGCTGCCGGTCGACGCTGTGCCTGCGGCGCGATCCAACGATGCGGCGGCAGGGACAGCGAAGCCGGCCGTGGGGGCCCGCCGGTAGTCCGACTCGGCCTCGCGATTCGCGCCGCCGAGCTGCGGGACGAGGAACTGGCGCTCGCCCGCCGGCTCGGCTATGATGCCGTCGAGATCAGCATGGACGGCACCGGCCTCATCTTCGGCGGCCGGCTCCATCCCGAGCGCCTCCGCGAGGCGCTGCGCGCGTTCGCCGGGCACCCGTTCAGCTATTCGGTGCACAGTCCGAGCAGCCTCGATCTGCGCGACCGGCGCAACCGCGAGGCGCAGCTGGACCTCGCGCGCGCCGCGCTGCGGTTCAGCCGGGAGGTCGGCGCCCGCGTGCTGGTGATCCACTTCGAGCAGCAGAGCCGCGATCGGGAGGACGAGGCTGCGTTCACCGACGCGATTCTGCGTCTTTCCGACGAGGCCGGCGACGTGCTGCTCGGCGTCGAGAACATCGAAGTCGAGCGGGTCGACCCCGTGGTGGAGCGCGTCCGCGAGATCGGCCGGCCGAACGTGATCATGACCTTCGACGTGGGGCACGCGGCGCTCGCCGCCGCCCAGTTCGGCTTCGATCTGATGGACGCGATCCGGGCGGCGCGCCCCGTGGTCGGGCACCTGCACGTGAACGACAACTTCGGACGCTACGATCCGCTCCGCCTCGAGAACTTTACGCTCTACCGCACGCAGACGCCGGCCGACACGTTTCCGCTCGGGAAGGGTGATCTGCATCTGCCGGTCGGCTGGGGCGCCCTCCCGCTCGACCGCGCGTTCGAGGCCCTGCGGGGCTACCGCGGTACGGTGATTCACGAATACCGGCACCGCCTTTTTCCGGCCACCGTGGAGGCCGACTTCGCCCGGCTGCGCGCTCTCGTGGACACGATCGACGAGCGCGCCCGTTAAGAATCGCACGCCGGCGGATTGAGAAAAAGGGTGGCGGCGACGCGGCCCGAATTGGCCGGATGCACAGCGGGCCACATGCGAACAAGGGGGTGGAGGGTGGCCAAGTTTCTCATCGTGAGCTCGGTTGGTTCCCAGGATCCCACGCGGGCAAGCCTTCCGTTCCATATCGCCGTGAACGGCGCGGTTCCCGCCGGGCACGAGTGCGGGATTGCGTTCACCGGTGATGCGACCGACCTCCTGAAGCGAGACGTCGCCGGAGCCGTCCGCGGCGTCGGCGTGCCGGCGCTGGCCGATCTTCTCGCAGGATGCGCCCAAAAGGGCGTTCGGTTCTACGTGTGAAAAGGGTGTGCCGAGGCCCGTGGGGTCTCGCAGCAGCACCTCGAAGGATATCCAGCGCAGTTCATCACGCCGCCGGACCTTGCGCGGTTGACGGTCGAGGCGGATCGGGTGCTGACGTTCTGAACGGAAGGCGAAATCCTGAAGGGGGGTGGAACTTCGTGAGACGGCATAGCAAGATGCGCGTGCTGGTTCCCGGGCTGCTGGCTCTGGCGGTAGCCGTCGTGCTCGTCCCGGTGTCGGCGCCACGCGGCGCAGGCGCCGCCGCGCCGGTGACCCTCAACGTCTACATCAACGGCGACACGAATATCTTCGATCTCTGGAGCAAGTCGTTGCTCCCGGCGTTCAGCAAGCGCTACCCACAGTACCGTACCAACATGGTCGGTTTGATGCACGGTAATGGTTGGGAAGGCGTGCTTGAAAAGCTCATCGCCGCCAAACGCGTGGGGCGGACGACCGATGTGGACCTCTGGGAGACCGATCCGTCGATCGTCCAGCAAGGCCTAGCTGACGGCCTCTGGGTCAAGCTGACTGACAAGCTAGTTTCGAACCTCACCAAGGTACCGGCCGCCAAGCTCGCGGCGACGGACGGGTTCGGCGCGCCGTATCGTGGATCATCGGTTGTGATCGGCTACAACAGCCAGTTCGTGAAAAACCCCCCGAAGACGTTCGACGAACTCGTCGCGTGGATCAAGGCGAATCCCGGCAAGTTCACATACTGCGACCCGAACACCGGCGGGTCGGGGCAGGCGTTCGTCGCCGCGGCAATCTATCATTACGCGAGCGCGGAGAAGTACGCGGGCAAGGCCTACGATGCCAAGGAAGAGGCCGCATGGGAGCCGGCGTGGAAGTTGCTCCGCGACCTGCAGCCGGCGATGTACAACAACGGGTTCCATCCGAACGGCAACGTCGCCGTGCTGCAGCTCCTCGGCCAGCAGAACATCTACATAGCCCCGGTGTGGTCGGATATGGGCCTGGACTTCTACAAGCGCGACCTCGTGCCCAAGACCGTGAAGTACGAGCAGATCTCCCCGCCGCTGTTCGGCGGGGACTCGACCGTCACGCTGCCGTCGCTCTCCGCGCACCTCGAGGGCGCGCTCACGCTCCTCAACTGGCTGCTGACCCCCGAGGCGCAGCAGCTCGTGATCTCGCAGGTGTCCGGTTATCCTGGTGTGGACTGGAAGTACATGCCGGCGGTGGTCCGCAAGCAGTTCGCGGACGTCGCGAAACCGTACTCGCCGTTGCCCAACGCCAAGTATCTCGCGGATCTGAAGCTGCTCTGGCACGATCGGGTGGCGGCCGGACAGTAGACGGGCCCCGCGCATGACGGTCGGCGCCGGGGGTCGCCGCGAAGCCGCGCCGATGCAACTTCGCGGGGATAGAGTGCGGCAGGGAGTACTGGGACTCGCCCTGGTGCTCCCACCGCTGCTTGTGCTCGCGTGCCTCGTCGCGCTGCCGGCCGTCACCGCCGTGATCGAGACGTTGACGCCGGCCGGGGGCGGCGGTCCGACCCTCGCGAACTACGCTCGCGTCCTCGCCGCCCGCACGCTGCGCGTTGACATCGTGTTCACGGTCGGCATCACCCTCGTCTCCGTCGCGGTCGTCTTCGCGCTCAGCTACCCGCTGGCGCTGTACCTGCGATTTTCCCGCGGCCGCGCGGCGCGAGTTTTCGGCGTGCTGTTCGTCGTGCCGCTGTTCGTGCCGGTCGTCATCGCCTCGTTCGCGATGATCACGTTTCTCGTCAATCACGGCCTGGTCTCGACGCTCCTATACCGGGCCGGGGTGCGCGCGTTTCCCCGCCTCGTCTACAACGGGACTGGCATCATGCTGACCCAGGTGTGGGTCAACATCCCGTTCGCCGTGCTGATCCTCGGCGCGGGACTCCAGGCCATCGACGACGCGCTGATCGACGGCGCGCGCGACGTGGGCGCCGGTCCGCTGCGCACCTTCTTGTCGATCATCCTGCCGCTCAATGCCGTGCCGACGATGATCGCGCTCACCCTGTTGTTCATCGGCGTCTTCGGCTCGTTTACGATTCCGTACCTCGTCGGCGGCAACGCGCCGGCGATGCTCGGCGTGACGATGACGAACTACCTCACCCAGTACCTGCGGCGCACCGAAGCCGTCACCATCGCGGTGCTGGCGTTTCTAATCGCGTCGGTTGTGGGGGCGGTGTACGTGGCGAGCGTCAGCCGCCGCGAGCGGGGCGCCGCGTGACCGGCGTCCTCTGGCCCTGGGCCGCGGCCGTGTTCCGCCGGGCGGTCGGGGCGGCCGCGCTGCTGGCGCTGGCGTCGTTCATCCTCGGCCCGCTGCTGACGCTCCTGGTCTGGGCGTTCGCCGGGACGTGGCTGTTTCCGAATCTGTTGCCGGAGTTCTCGCTGCGGTGGTGGACGTTCGTGCTCGGGAACGCCGACGTCGGCAAGGCGATCCGGATGAGCCTGCTGAGCGCGCCGACGGCGACACTCATCTCGGCGGTCATCTGCATCCCCGCCGCGTACGCGTTCGCGCGGCTCGAGTTTCCGGCGAAGCGGGCGCTGCTGCTCTCGTTCCTGAGCGCGAACGCCTTTCCGAAGATCGGGCTCTACGTCAGCATCGCCACGCTTCTGTACCGGCTCGACCTTATGGACACATTTACGGGCGTCGTGCTGATCCAGCTCGTCAACACGCTCTTGTTCATGATCTGGATTCCGACCGGCACGTTTCGCGGCATCAACCGCAATCTGGAAGAGGCGGCGCGCGACGCGGGCGCCGGACCGCTGCGCACCTTCTTCCAGATCACGCTGCCGATCGCGCTCCCCGGCATCATCGTGGCGGGCCTGTTTGCCTTCATCGCCGCGTTCGACGAGGCGCAGGGGACGCTCATCGTGGGGACGCCCAACCACATGACGATGCCGGTGCTGATGTACAACCTGGTGTTGAGCTACCCGCAGCCGGTTGGCGCGGTGTTTTCGATTCTGCTGTCGCTGCCGTCGCTCGTGCTGCTCCTCTTCGCGCAGCGCTATCTCCGCGCCGGCTACCTCGCGGCCGGGTACAGCCTGTGAGTCTCGTACCGGCCGGCGCGTCGGGCCGGGAGCGCCTGATGGCACGCCTCGACCTCGTCGGGCTCAGCAAGCGCTTCGGCCCGCACACGGCGGTCCGCGACCTCACGCTCGAGGTCCGGGAGGGCGAGCTGATGTGCCTGCTCGGCCCGTCGGGGTGCGGCAAGACGACGACGCTGCGCATGATCGGCGGATTCGAGACCCCGGACGCCGGCGACATCCGGATCGACGGCCGCAGCGTCGTGGCACTGCCGCCGGAGCGCCGGCCCACGGCGATGGTCTTTCAACGCTACAACCTGTGGCCGCACATGACGGTCGAGGGCAACATCGCGTTCGGGCTGCGCCTCCGGCGCCTGCCGCACGCGCAGGTCGACGCCAAGGTGCGCGACGTCCTCGCTCTCGTCGGCCTGCCCGACGTCGGCCGGAAATATCCCCATCAGCTCTCGGGCGGCCAGCAGCAGCGGGTCGCGGTTGCCCGCGCGCTCGTCCTCGAGCCGCAGCTGCTCCTCCTCGACGAGCCGTTCAGCAACCTCGACGCGCGTCTCCGCGTCCACATGCGGGAGGAGGTCAAGCAGCTCCAGCGCGAGATCGGCATCACGACCGTCTTCGTCACGCACGATCAGGAAGAGGCACTGACGATCGCGGACCGGATCACGGTCATGCACGACGGCGTGGCGGAGCAGGTCGATACGCCGTCCAGCCTGTACGCCAACCCGCGCACGCTCTTCGTCGCCGACTTCATCGGCACGATGAACGTGATGCCCGCGCGGGTGCGCCGCGCCGAGCGCGTCGTCGCCGCCGGGCCGTGGCACCTGCCGCTGCCGGATCCGGCGTGGCCGGACGGAGCCGAGGTGAGCCTGGCCGTCCGGCCGGAGGATCTCATCATCGATCCCGCGGGTGCGGCGGCTCACGTGCGCCGCGTGATGAATCTCGGACACTACCTGCAGGTGCTCGCGGACGTCCCGGGCGTCGGGGCGGTGCGGCTGTTCACCGACAAGGAGGCGCCGCCGGGAGAAGGCCAGCAGATCGGCGTGCGCATCGCGCGGGCGCTCCTGTTCAAAGACGGCCGGCCGGTGGAGGTGGGGCAGCCCGCCGTGGAAGCTGAGCCGGCTCCGGCCGCGCCGCAGGGGACGGGCCTCGACGGGCGGTGAAGGCGACGCCGGTCGCGCGCCTCGAGCGCGGAGGGATCCTCACTTACGAATTCACGCTGCCTTCGCCGGGCGAGGCATGGGCATCGCTCACCCTCGCGGCGCCTGGGACGTCGTGGGCGCGCGGCGAAACGGCGGTGGCGTCTCTCGAGATCGACGGCGGCGATACCCAGCAATTGGTCCTGGCCGGCGCGGACGAGCCGGTGGAATACGCGCGGCTCCTCGGGCGGCTCTCCGCCGGGCCGCACCAGGTCGCCGTGCGGTTCGACGCGGCGCTCTCCGCGGCGGGGGCCGCCGTGCTCGAGTGCCACGCGCTGCGCACCCACGCCGTCGCCGATGACGAGGGCGGCGCATTCGTGTGGCGGCACGCGCCGGTGCTGCACTACCGGGCCCTCGACGGTCCGCTGGACGGTCTCTCGACCGACACGCCGCTGCTGCTCTTCTACCGGCCCGTCCAGACGCCGGAGGGTCGGGGCGTCGAGTACCACGTCATCAACAGCCATGAGGACGCCGGCACCGATCTCACCGGCCTGCTGGCCGTCTGGGGCCATACCACGGACATCGAATGGGTATTTCGCATCGTGCGGGACGCCTGCGGCCGTATCGTGCGGGAGGAGTTTCAGGGTCCGGAACACGTGACGCGGCCCTTTCGCGGCCCGCGGGCGCTGGGCGGGCATCCGGTGCTGCAGGCGTCGACCCGCAACGGCATGGTGACGGACCGGATCACCTGTCCGTACCGCGTCGCGCTGGCGCCGGCGATCGCACAGCCGCACGGCGAGCCGCGCGAGGGCGTCCAGTACCGCTTCCCGTGGATTCAGCGCGTGAGCAGCCTCGAAGTGGTGCGCCAGGAACATCTGGACGGCACATCGCACGCGGCGGCGGACGCGCCGGCCGATCCCCGCGCGTACGCGTATCTGCAGTTCAAACGCGATTCGGACGCCGTGGCGGTGCCGCTTGAGGCGCTCGTCAGGATTCGCGGCGCCTGGCACGGATCGGCGTGGGGCCGCGCGGATCTCGCCATGCGCGGAGACGACGCGGAGAGCACCGCCGTCAAGCTGCCGCCGGGCGCCGGCGACGGGGACGTCGAGGCGATCGCGATCCGCGCGATCGAGCCGCGGTCGCAGGGCGTGACGGTGCGCTTCGTGCGGGCGTACTGTCTCGACGACGAGTATCGTCCTCGGACGCCGTTCGCCGTGCCGGCCGACGGGCGGCCGGCAACCATGAAATCGACGCCCGAGAGCCCGGCCGCCCGCGCGCTAACGGCCGCCGCGCCGGAGGCGACGATGTGGACGCGGCCGTGACGAGCGCGCGCGGCGCCGCCTACCGCGGGGCCCGCAGCCGCGCGAGCGACTCGCGCAGGTAGCCGTCCACGATGCCGGCCGACCGCGCGTCTTTGATCGGCCGGAAGGGGTCCGGACCGGGGGCGGTCATTTCCAGGACCAGCGCGCCTTCATAGCGTACCTCGCGCAACGCGGCGAGGCAGGCGTCGAGGTCGAGGTGCCCTCGTCCCAGGGCCTCGCGATTAGTGTCCGCGATGTGGACGTGCCATACCTTCGACCCCGCGGCGCGGATCGCGCCGGGGATCGTGCGCTCCTCGATGTTGGCGTGGAACAGATCGAGCGTCAGCCCGACCCACGGTGAGCCGACGGCGTCGAGATAGGCGAGGGCCGCCTCGACCGACGTGACGAGATAGGTCTCGTATCGATTGATCGGCTCGACCGCGAGCCGCACCCGCAAGCGCTCCGCTTCGTGCGCGGCCGCCCGCATCGCCTCCACCGACCAGTGCCACTCGTCGTCGCGGTCGGCGAGCGGCGCGAGGCGCGTTTCCCCGGACGGGAGCATCTGCACGAGCGGCGCCCCGATCTCGGCGGCAAAGCGGAGGCACCGGCCAACGTACGCGACCGCGTCCGCGCGTACCGCGGCGTCGGGGTGGGCGAGGTCTCGGCGGGTCTCGGGCGATTTGCAGGAAGCCGTCAGCGCCACGGGCGCCAGCCGGTGGCGCGCGAGGACCGTCCGCACCTCCGCGGGCTCGAACTGGTCCGGCTCGCCCGGCAGTTCGACCGCGTCGCAGCCGGCCGCGGCGATGCGCGCGAGCGTCTCCGCGAGCGGTGCCTCCCCGTAGATCCAGGTGCACGCGCCGAGGATCATGCGCGGCGCCCCGGCGCCGGGGCGGTCTTCGGGCCGATGACGACGACGGCGAGCGCGGCGATGTTCATGTCGTTGCGGGATGGACGCAGCCGCTGAATCTCCACGGCGTGGGTGTCCGCGAGCGCCGCCACGCCGACGGTGGGACGGCCGTCGGGCCGCGCGACGGGCCGGCCGTGGTTCGTGCCGTAGAGCAGCAGCTCCAGGCCGAGGGGTTCGTGGGCGCCGGCAAACAGGTCGTCCGCGCCGGCGTATTCGGCGGTCCGGCCGCAGTACGGGCATTCGTCCACGTACGGGTGGAGGGGATGCTCGTCCTCGACTTCGTAGTGCACGCTCCCGGCCAGCCGGAAATACGGGCCCGCCCGCTCCTGCCGCTGCTGCCGGAGCGCGACGTAGTAGTAACGGATGTGCAGATCGTGCGCGTGGTTGCGGGCGGGGTCGGCGGCGTCCCGCCACGGCTGCAGTCCGCGGAGCCGCGCCTGCGCGTCCGAGGCCTCGGGCGGCTTGTAGCGTCCGAAGTCGTTCACGATCCCGGCGCGATCGCGCAGCCATCCGGTCACGAACGCCACGGCGTCGCCGTGCGCCCCGACGACGGCGTCGTGCACGTAGAACCACACGTTCGGATAACTCGGCGGCTCGAAGACCGAGCGCGGCGGAAGGTCGAAAGCCGTCTTTGGGTGGCTGGGGCCGCCGGTCACGGCGACTCGCGAAGCGCCGCAATCAGCGCAGCGTGGAGGCGGCCGTTCGACGCCACGATCGCGCGGCCGTCCAGGTGAAGCCGGCCGCCGTCGAGACCGGACACGGCGCCGCCGGCCTCCTCGACGAGAATGCTGCCGGCGGCCATGTCCCAGGCCGGGAGCCCGTCCTCCCAAAAGGCGTCCGCGCGTCCCGCCGCCACCTGGGCCATGTCGACGAGCGCGGCGTTGGGGCTGCGCATCTCCGCCACCTGCTCGGCGACGCGCACGAACCGCTGCGTCCGGATCCGGTTCGCGCACAGCCCCCGATCGATCGACGTAAAGACGCAGCTCTCGCCGAGCGGCGCCGTCTCGGAGACGCGAATCGGCCGGCCGTTGAGGGTGGCGCCGCCGCTCCGCGCCGCCGCGAAGAGCTCGTCCGTCATCGGCGCGTAGACGACGCCGAGCTCGACGTCGTCGTCCGTCGCGAGGGCGACGGCCACGCCGAACCAGGGCAGATGCCGGATGAAGTTGCCCGTGCCGTCGAGGGGATCAACGATCCACCGGCGTCCCCGCGCCGCACCGCCCGCTTCCTCCGACAGCACCGGGATGCCGGTCGGCCGGAGATGCGAGAGAATCGCGGCTTCGCTGGCGAGATCCGCCTCGGAGACGGGTCCGGCGCCCGCCGCCTTCATCACGATCCGCCCGGGACTGCCGAAACGCCCGCGCAGGATGGTCCCGCCGGCCCGCGCCGCGGCGACCGCGACGTCGAGAAGCGCGGTCACGGCACGCCGCCCACGGCCGCCCGGATCGCGGCGACGGCCATCGCGGGATCGTCGCTCTCGAGCACGTCGAGCCCCCAGGCGAGCAGGCGCGCCGCGTCCTCGGGGCGTTCGAGGGTTGTCAGCGCCGCCACCTCCGCGGTGTGGAGCGCGGCGACGTCCTCCGGAAGGGCGAACTGGGGCTCGAGCGACACCAGCGCCGCCCCCGTCGCGCGCGCGGCGCCCACAGGGTCCGCGAGGCGCGCGTTGTAGATCATCTCGATCGCCCAGCCGGGGCGCCGCCGCTTGATGTCACGGAGCACGACGTGGTCGAAGCCCGCCGGGACGACATGGTCGGCCGAGGCGGTCTCGTCGATCAGCTCCACGGTCCGCTCGACGAGCGGGACGTCCCGGAACGGGTAGTTCTTGAGCTCCACGAGCAGCACGAGCTTCCCGCGGGCCCAGGCGACGACCTCGCGCAGCGTCGGCACGCGCTCGCCGCGGAACGCGTCCGCGAACCAGGCGCCCGCGTCGAGGCCGCGGATCTCCTCGAGCGTCATCTCCTCGACGGAGCCGCGGCCGGTGGTCGTCCGGTTTACCGTACGGTCGTGCATCAGGACGACGTGCCCGTCGCGCGTGAGCCGCACGTCGATCTCCGCGAGCGTCGCCCCGTCCCGCCACGCCGCGTCGAGCGCGGCCAGCGTGTTTTCCGGCGCCTTCGACGAGGCGCCGCGATGCGCCGACACGTGCGGCGCGCCCCGCCGGCTGCGCAGAAACTCAGGCGGCACGGACGTCCCTCACATCTTCCCGAGGCCGGCGGCGAGGTACTCCTGCTTGAGCGCCCGCTCGGCGACGAAGAGAAACACGATCGTCGGCGCGAGCAGCACGATCGTGACGACCGCGGCGTAGGTGAAGATCTGCGACCGCCCGCCCAGATAGGCGAACAGGAGCACCGGCAGCGTGCGCACGTCCGGGCTGCCGACGATGAAGGTCAGCACGAACTCCTCCATGCTGCCGATGAACGTGAACACGCCGCCGGCAAAGAGCCCCGGCACGACGAGGGGGATCAGCACGCGCCACGCCGTGCTGAGCGGTCCGGCGCCGAGATTGCGCGCGGCGTCGATGAGGTCCTGGGGGACGGCCTCGAACGTCGCCGTCACGATGCGGATCATGAACGGCAGCACCACGACGGTCTGGACGAGGATGACCCCGAGCATCGTGTGCTCCAGGCCGATCCGGATGAAGACCGAGCCGAGCCCGGTCGCGATCACGATGCCCGGCATGATGATCGGCGCCAGCACGAGGAACTCGATCGCCCGGCGGAAGGGGACCGGCCGGCGGCCGAGCGCGTAGCCGGTCGGCAGCGCGAGGGCCGCACACAGCGCGGTGACGATGGGCGCGATCGTGAAGCTGGCGATCGCGGCGTCGCCCATCTCCGGCACGGAGAACATCGCCCGCCAGTTCGCGAGCGACAGGCTCGGCGGCACGAGGTTCGGCGGGAACCATCCCGCCCGGGGATTCACCAGCGACCAAAGAACGCCCACGGCCAGCGGCACGATCAAGCCGACCAGGGCCAGGCTGAAGAACAGCCCCGCGAGGAGCCACGGGAATGCGCGGGACGGAAAGGCGCCGGTCCGCGTCACCGCACGCCCGCCCCGCGTCCCTGCACGAGCCGGTAGTACAGGAACAGCACGAGGCCCGAGGCCAGCGTCAACACCGCGCCGAGCGCGGAGGCGAGCGCCCAGTTCGCATGGTCCATCATCTCGATCTGCATGATCACCGGCAGTGCGGTCGGGTAGGCCGATTCGAGCAGCGAGGGCACGGCGAAGGCCCCGAACACCTGAATGAAGACCAGCAGCGTGGCGGCGGAGATCCCGGACAGCGACAGCGGCACGGTGACGTGCCGGAACACCGCCCACGGCGACGCGCCCAGGTTGCGGGCGGCGTCCAGGATGTCGAGCGGGATCGACGCCATCACGGCGGAGATGATGACCATCATGAACGGCACGTTGTGCCAGACGAGGACCAGGATGACGCCCCAGCCCCAGCGGTCGTAGACGAGGCGCGGCCAGGCCCACCCCCAGTGAAACACCAGCCGGGCGAGGATGCCGCCGGGGCCGATCAGGCTCAGGATCAGGAAGGCCGCGACGAGGCTCGGCACGACGAGCGGGATCTTGTACAGCACGCTGATAAGCAGGCGTCCGGGGAACCGGATCTGCATCAGCGCGCTGAACAGGAGGGCGGTCGCGAGGCTGATCAGGGTGGACGCGACGCCGAGCCAGAGGCTGAAGAAGAACCCGTCGCGGTACTGCGGCTCGGCCCAGAACTGACCGTAGTACTCCCAGGTGAAGCGCGAGGCCTGGCCGACCGCGGCGAGCCCCACGCTCCGGAGGAACACCTGCGCGAGCGGGATGACGAGAAACAGCGCGAGGAAGCCGACGCCGGGCGCGAGCAGCAGCAGGGTGATCCAGTTGTCGCGCCGCCGCCGCGCCGCGAGGCGCGAGCCGTCGAGGGCGAGCGAGGCCGGGAGCACCTCGGCCACCCCTCAGCGCTCCCGGATGACGGCGGGCGCCTCCGGCAGCACCAGGCTCACCGTGTCGCCGATCCGGTGCGCCGGCTCGCCGGGCTGCTGCACGCGGAGCCGCACGTCCTTCACGCTGATGACGTAGTCGGTGATGGATCCGAGGTAGGCAGCCTGCTGGACCGCGCCGGTGAGACAGTTCACGCCGCCCGTGCCGATGCGGATGTCCTCCGGGCGGAAGGACAGCGTCACCGCGTCGCCGCTGGCCAGCCGGTCGGCGCACGCCATCTGGAGCGGCCCCATCGGAGTCTCGGCGACGTACCGGCCGCCCTCCGCGCCGGCGACCGTGGCCTCGATCAGGTTGGCGATGCCGAGGAACTCCGCGGTCACCCGGGCCCGCGGCCGCCGGTACACGTCCTGCGGCGCGCCGACCTCGACGACCCGGCCCCGGTCCATCACGACGATCCGGTCGGAGAGGACGAGCGCCTCGGCCTGGTCGTGGGTCACGTAGACGGTGGTGATCCGGAGCCGCTGCTGCAGGGTCCGCAGCTCGAGCCGCAGGCGCTCCCGCAGCTTCGCGTCGAGGTTGCTGAGCGGCTCGTCGAAGAGGAGGACCTTGGGGCGCGTCACGACCGCGCGGGCGACCGCGACGCGCTGCTGCTGGCCGCCCGACAGCGCCCGCGGGTACCGGTCCCCGAGCCCGCCCAGCTCCACCATCGCCAGGGCGTCGGCGACGCGCGTCCGCCGCTCCTCCGCGGGCACGCGCCGCATCCGCAGGCCGAAGCCGACGTTCTCGGCGACGGTCATGTGCGGGAACAGCGCGTACGATTGAAACACCATCGCGGTCTCGCGCCGGTGCGCCGGCAGATGGTGCACGGGCCGGCCGTCGATGAGGACCTCGCCGGCGTCGGGGTCGAGCAGGCCGGCGATGATGCGCAGCGTCGTCGTCTTCCCGCACCCCGAGGGACCCAGGATGGTGAGAAACTCTCCATCCCGGGCCTCGAGATACACGTCCCGCACGGCGGCCGTGGGCCCGTAGGCCTTGGTTACGCCGCGCAGTTCGACCTGTGCCACCCTACTGGAGAATCTGCCGGACGAAGATCGCGACCGCCGCGTTCGAGACCACGCCGTTGATCCGCGTCCGCGTCCGTTCGTGGTACATCGCGTCGGGCAGGAGGAACGGCGCCATATTGGCCGGGATGTGCCCGCGGGTCTTGAGGGTGAGCCGCGCCGTCCGGCTGCCGGTCTGCTCCAGCTTGTCGATCTGCACTTTGTCCCCCATCAGAAAGTCCGCCAGCAGCAGCGACGCCTCGAGCTTCTGCGTCCCCGCGACGACAATCATCGCGTCCCCGTCGCCCACTTCCCCGCTGGCCAGCATGTGGGGGTGCACGGACGGCGGCACGAGCCCCTTCGATGCCAGCGTGTAGAGGTCGTCCTCCCACACGGTCGCGACGTAGGCGGTGTTGTTCGCCAGGGCCTGGACGGACGCTTCGTTGCCGTTCGTGAACGTGACGTACGGCTTCAGCTTCTTGAAGTAGTCGATGACGGGCGGCATACAGTTCGCGGCGATCGCCTGCGCCTGCGCGTCGCTGATCCCGTACGAATACAGATCCTTCCTGCACTGGGGCGCGAACGCGAGCAGCGCGCTCTCGAGGAAGCCGGACCCGCTGCCGCCGTGGTTGGGCGGCGTGAGCGCGACTTTGCCGGAGTGGCTGCGCGCGAAGTCGTACAGCGCGGCGAACGTGTCCGGCGGCTTCGAGACGAACTGGCTGTTGTACGCGACGACCGTCTGGTTCCGGTGGAACGGCAGGGCCGTGCCGCCGTGCAGGTAGCCGCGCGACTCGCGGGCGACCGACGGATCGACGTCGCGGGCGTTGGGCAGGAGGTCGACCAGCGCGATGTTGGCGACCAGTCCCGCGCCGGTCATCAGCCGGACGTTGTTGTTGGGCAGGAAGAACACGTCCGCCGACGGCGGCTTGCCGGCCTGGTGCTCGGCGATCAATTGCTGCGTCGCCGCGTCGCCGTCCACGCAGACGTGCTTCACCCCGACCCCGCTGGACCGGCCCCAGTCCGCGACTTCTTTGGCCAGCAATTCGCACAGCGTGTCCGCGAAGTCGTAGAAGACGATGTTCTGGCCCCGCGCGGCGGGTCCGAGCATCCTGTCGAAATTGTCGCGCGTCAGCGCGCGCAGGTCTATGCGGCTCTGCACGTTGAAGGCGCCGCCGCTCACCGGGTTGATCGCCCACGCCGCAGGATACACCGAGACCAGCAGGCCGATCACAAGCAAGGCCACCACGATCCCGCCGAACCGTCTCATCGTCTCCCTCCTCCGTCCGTTGCTCCTCACAGCTTACGCGCCGGGCACCGGCTCCCGCCGCCCGTCCGCGCGCAGGCTCCGGTACGCGGCGTCGATGACCGCGATGCTGTGGAACGCGTCGTCTACGGTGACCGGCGGCCGGCCCTCGCCCAGACATGCGTCGACGAAGGCCCGGTCCTCGGCGACGTAGCCGAGGGCGGTGACCTCGTCAGGCGAGGGGAAGACCTGCCACGCCGCGCCGGGCGTCTCGCGCGTCGAGTGGCGCGCCCGGTCCATATCCGCGGACTCGAGGAGCGCGTGGTCGCCGTAGAGCTCGACCCGCTCCGTCGGCTTGGCCCACGACGCGTGCCCGCAGGTGGTGAGGGCGACCGGCCGCCCGCCGTCGCACTCCAGCAGCAGCGCGATGTCGTCGTGGTCCGGGTAGCAGCTTTGGCGGCCGAGCGCCGACACCGCGTGCACCGGGCCGACAAGCCACGCCACGAGATCGATCATGTGGACCGCGCAGTCGTAGAGAAACCCGCCCGTCAGCGACGCGTCGACGTACCACGCCGGGGTCAGCATGTCGCCGTCGGTGATCTTGGCGTTCGCCGAGAAGGGGGCGAACCTGCCCGCGACCTGTTCCTTGAGATAGCGGTAGGCCGGCGCGAACCGCCGGTTGAAGCCCATCTGATACAGCCGTCCGGTGCGGCGCACGGCGGCGGCCACGCGCCGCGCCTCGTCCAGCGCCGTCGCCATCGGCTTCTCGGAGAACACGTGCAGTCCGTGATCCAGCGCGTCGATGACGACCGCGCCGTGGAAGGCGTTCGGCAGCGTGACGTACACGGCGTCCGCGCCCGCCTCGGCGAGGTCTCCGACCGTCCGGCACGCCCGCGCGCCGAACGGCTCCGCGGCCCCGCGGGCGGCCGCTTCGACGTTGTCCGCGACCCCGACGATCGACACGCGCGCGTCGCGGGACAGCGCCTCGAGGTGCCGCCGGCCCATGGCGCCGGCGCCGACCAGTCCGACCCTTACCGGCACGCCGCTCCCCCCTGATGCACCCCGCCTACCGTGTCCCTTCCGATCCGGCCTGGAACGGCGCGGGCAGCGGCGGCACGGCGATCCGCCGCCCGGTCTCCGCCGCCGAGAGCAGGGCGTCGCAGACTAGCGCGCAGGCCAGGCCGTCCGCGAACGTGGCCCCGGCCGCGGGTCCGCCGGCGCCCGTCACTCGGCGGACGAGCTCCTCGAGTTGGTGGACGAAGCCGCTTTCCCAGCCGAGCGTGTGCCCCGGCGGCCACCACCGGCCGCCGTACGGATGGGTGCGCTCGGTCACCAGGACGTCGGCGAGGCCGCGCGCGTCCCCGTCCCCGTGATACACCCGCAGCTCGTTCAGGCGCTCGAGGTCCCAGACCACGGTGCCGCGGTCGCCGTTGAGCTCGAAGGTGAACAGGTTCTTGCGGCCCGGACACATGCCGCTCGCTTCGAGCGTGCCGACGGCGCCGCTTTGAAACTCGAGGGTCCCGACGACGGCGTCCTCGACGGTGACGGGCGCCCGGCCCGCGCCGCGCGGCCGCTCGGCGACGAACGTCCGCGTGGCCGCCGTGACCGCGGTAATCGGCCCCGCGAGCGCGAGCGCCAGGTCGAGCGGATGCGCCGCCAGGTCGCCGATGACGCCGCTGCCCGCCAGTTCGCGGTCGTGGCGCCATCCCCACGGGGCGCGCGGATCGAGCAGCGAGTCGTCGCTGTAGCGGCAGCGGAAGTGGTAGAGGCGGCCCAGCTCGCCGGACTCGACCATGCGGCGGGCGAGCAGCACCGCGGGCATGAACCGGTAATTGAAGCCGGTCATCGCGACGCGCCCGCTGTCGCGTGCGGCGCGCGCCATCTCCGCCGCTTCCCGAGCCGTCCGGCCCAGCGGCTTTTCGCACAGCACGGCTTTGCCGGCGCGCAGCGCGGCGACGCTCGGGGCCGCGTGCAGGTCGTTCGGCGCCGCGTTGATCAGCACGTCGACGCCCGGATCGTCGACGAGCGCCTGCCACGCCGTCGCGGCCCGCTCGGCGCCGTAGCGCCGGGCCGTCTCTTCGACCGCGTCGCGCGTCCGGCCGCACAGCGCGACGAGGCGCAGCGGCGCCGGCGCGTCCGGAAAGAGCTCGCCGTGGCGCCGTACCGCGGCGAGGTGGGCCTTGGCGACCCCCGTGTAGCCGAGGATCGCGACGCCGAGCGGCCGCGCCATCCTAGCTCAGGGCGTGCGAGACTTTGCGGATCGCCCGCACGATGTCGGCCTCGTCGCGCTCGGTCATGAGCGGGTGCAGGTCGATGTGGATCGCGCGCCGGAGGAGATCGTCGCTCCGCGGGAACATGCCCTTTTCGAGCCGCGCGCGGCCGCGGTAGTGGGGGCACTCCCACGAACAGTGCCGCTCCGAGAACATGCGGCGTTCGATGATCTGGTCGAAGTGATAGTAGACGTGCTGGCCGCTGTCCCAGGCCACGGTGTTGCGGATGCCCTCGGCGTTGAGGGCGGCGCTGAAGGCGCGGGTGTGCTCACCGGTCGGCAGGAAGAACATCAGCGTGGCGCCGGTGTCGCCGTCCGGGTCCGGCAGCGGCCGCGGCGTGAGGCCGGGCACGCCGGTCAGCCCGTCGAGGATCGTCCGCTTGTGCGCCCGCATGCGCTCGATGATGCCCTCCATCCGCCCGAGCTGCACGAGGCCGATCGCGCCGGTGATCTCGCTCATCCGGAAGTTGAGGCCGATCATCAGCGGGTTGGCGCCGGGCAGCGTTTCGTCGAGCTCCTGCATGCGCGCCGACCCCTGGTCGTGGAAGCGCACCGCGCGGTCGTAGAGCGCGGCGTTCTGGGTCACCACCACGCCGCCCTCGCCCGTGGTGATCACCTTGTGGTACTGCATGCTGAAGGCGCCGAGATCGCCAAACGTGCCGAGCCGCCTGCCCCGATACCGCCCGCCGACCGCCTGCGCCGTGTCCTCGACGATGCGGAGCCGGTGCCGCCGGGCGGTCTCGAGGATCGGCGCCATGTCGGCGCCGGCCCCGCGCATGTGCACCGGGAGAATCGCCTTGGTCGCGGGCGTGACCGCGGCTTCGAGCGCGCGCGGGTCCATGTTCAGGCTCTCGTCGATGTCGACGAACACGGGCACCGCGCCGAGGATCACAACGGCGTTGATCGTGGCGATCCACGTGTAGGTCGGGACGATGACCTCGTCGCCCGGCCCCACACCGAGGGCCGCGAGCGCCGTGATGAGCGCGGCCGTGCCCGACGTCACCCCGACCGCGTGGCGCGCGTCCATCGCGCGCGCGAACGCGTGCTCGAACTCCACGACCTTCCCGAGCGGCTTCGGACCGTAGTGGCGGAAGAGGCTCTGGCTGTCGAGCACCTCCATCACCGCGGCCTTTTCCTCCGCGCCGATCAGCAGGCCTCCGGGATAGCCGGGCAGGAGCGGTTCGGTGCGAACCGGGGTTCCGCCGTCGACTGCCAGCCGCTCGCCGGTGGTTCTGCTCATGGTCTGCCTCCCGTGGTGCCTCGAATGATGAGCTCGTTTGCGACCGTGGTGATGGGCCGCGCCGCCCGGTCTCCCGCGACGAGGCCGAGGAGGATCCTGGCCGCCGTCGCCCCCATCACGTCCTTGCGTATTCGGACGGTCGTCAACGGCGGGTCGGTCGTCGCCGCGAGCTCGATGTCGTCCATGCCCACGACCGAAAGGTCGTGCGGAATCCGGAGTCCCGCCGCGCCCGCGGCGCGCATGACGCCGAGCGCCTGCTTGTCGGTGACCGCGAAGATCGCGGACGGACGGTCGGCCAGCGCCAGCAGCTCTCCGGAGCGGCGGAAGGCGGCGTCCGCGTCGACGGGGGTCACGGCCTCGAGGGCCGGATCGCGCTCGAGCCCGGCGTCCCGCAGCGCCGCGGCGTAGCCGCTCTGCGTCTCCCGGCCGAACGGATAATCGACCGCGGCGCCGACGAAGCCGATGCGCGTGTGGCCGAGGTCCACGAGGTGCCGGGTGGCCGCGTAGGCGCCGCCGGCGTTGTCGTTGACCACCGCGGGCGCGCCGACCCCCGGCACGAAGTTGTCGAGGATCACGACGGGGACGCCGGCCCCGAGGGCCACGCGCACCCAGCGGGCCTCAACGACGCCGGCGACGAGGATGCCGTCCACTTCGCGCGCCTGCGCCATCTCGACGAAGGGCGGGGCGGCGGAGGATGGGCGCAGCGGGGGCGCGATCAGCATCCGCACCCCGACCTCCTCGAACACGCTGCCCACCCCGGCGAGGACGGCGCGGTAGAAGAGATCCGAGAAGATGCCGGTCATGTTGAGCCCCGGCACGATCGCGACGGAGTTGGAGCGGCCCAGCTTGAGCCGGCGGGCCGCGGCGTTCGGCGTATACCGCAGCCGGCGCGCGGCCTCGCGCACGCGCTGGCGGGTCACGGTGCTGATCCGAGCGCGGCCGTTGAGGGCCTGGGAGGCGGTCGGCAGCGAGACGCCGGCCAGGCGGGCCACGTCGCGCAGGCTGCTCGCCGAACCGGACCGCCCGAGGACCCGGGGCCGTCGGGCCGGAGAAGCCTTGCTCTTGCGCGTCGCCACGCGGGCCACGGCTACACCGGCACCGTTACACGAAGACGCCGCACGCCCCCATTGTGCGGACCCCGGGCCCGTTTGTCAAACCGATTTGACAGGAGTTTGCCGGAATCGGCCCGAATCGTCTGCCCCACATCGTTCGCACGATCAGACATTCGCCCCCCGCCGTCCGGCAGCGCCTCGCGCTTCCGTCCCGGCGGCCACGCAGCAGCCGCTGCCGCGTTAGGCGTTGGAGGTGCGGGCTCTTGCCAGCACGGCCTCTGGGTTCGGGACAGGTGGTCGAGGCGGCCCGGGATCTCCCGGTCGCGCACGAGACCGATGTCCTCGTTGTCGGCGGCGGCATCGCCGGCGTCATGGCGGCCCTCGCCGCCGGCCGGACCGGCGCGCGGACGCTCCTCGTCGAGCGTTTCGGCTCCCTCGGCGGTACCGGCACCGCGGCGATGATGAACCTGTTCTACGTGCCGTACGCCGCGTCGCGGGGTCTCGTCCGCGAGCTGTTCGACCGGCTCATCGCCCGGGACGGCGCGATCCCCGGCGAGTTCGTCGTCTACGACCCCGAGCTCTACAAGGTCACAGCTTTGGAGATGCTGGCGGAAGCGGGCGTCCGCGTGCTGCTGCACACGTTCGTCAGCGACGTCGTGATGGACGGTCGCGATCTGCGGGGCATCGTCGCCGAGAACAAGTCCGGGCGCCAGGCGATCCTGAGCCGCATCACCGTGGACGCGAGCGGCGACGCGGACATCGCCGCGCGCGCCGGCGCGCCGTACATCAAGGGGCGCGAGCGGGACGGCAAGATGCGGCCGATGACGCTCATCTTCCGGATGGGCGGCGTGGACGTCCCGCGGCTCGTGGACTACGTGCGCACGCACCCCGAGGACTTTTCGCCCGATCCGCTCCAGTGCATGCTCGATCTCGAGCATCAGATGATCCGCGTCTTCGGCTTCTTCAAGCTCGTCGAGGAGGCGAAGGCGCGCGGCGAGCTGTGGCCGGACTGCTACTACTTCCGCGTCGAGTCGGTCCTGCCGGACCGCGGCGTCCTCACCGTCAACGCGACGCGCGTCTACGGCGTGGACGGGACCAACGCCGAGGACCTGTCCCGCGCGGAGATCGAGACGCGGCACCAGATGATCCAGCTCGCGAACTGGGCGCGCGCGCGCGTGCCGGGCTTCGAGCGTTCGTTCATCCTCGACTCCGCGAACACGATCGGCGTCCGCGAGACGCGCCGCATCCGGGGCGAGTACCTCATGACCGAGGAGGACATCCTCGCCGGGCGGCACTACGACGACGTCGTCGGGGTCGACGCGAACCAGCAGAACCCGCGCCAGCAGGGCGGGCACCCGCCGGACGGGCAGGAAGGCGGGCCGCAGGACGTGGAGGCGCGGGAGCTCGTGGCCCGGATGTTCGTCTACGAGATTCCGTACGGGTGCCTCCTGCCGCGGGAGGTGGACGGCCTGCTCGTCGCCGGCCGCTGCATCTCCGTCGACCACCACGCCGACGTGTACACGCGCAACCAGGGAACGGCGATGGCGACCGGCGTCGCCGCGGGCGTCGCCGGTGCGCTCGCCGCCCGCGCCGGCGTGCCGCCGCGGGCGGCCGACGTCCGCGCGGTGCAGCGCGAGCTGACCCGTCTCGGCGTCGATCTCGAGCTGCTGCGGCGCCTCGGCCCGTCGCCGGCGTCGCTCGAGGTCTGAGGCCCGCGATGCGCGTGCGGCCGGAAGTGGACGTGCTCGTCTGCGGCGGCGGGACGGCCGGCGCCGTCGCCGCGATCGCCTCCGCGCGGACCGGCGCGCGGACCGTCCTCGTCGAACAGTACGGCAGCGTCGGCGGGATGGCCTCGACCGGGATGTCGTTCCTCGGCGTGAGCGACGCCTCGGGCCGCCGCGCGCTCGGCGGAATCGGGGCGGAGCTCCTGGCGCGCCTCGCGGACGCGGGCGCCGCGTTCGAGGACCGCCCCGACAAGCAGGTCGGCTCCGTCACCGTCGCGGATCCGGTCGCGCTTCAGCAGACGCTGTTGGAGATGCTGCTCGACGCCGGCGTGGAGTTTCTGCTCCACACGTTCTGCGTCGACGCGGTGACCGAGGGCCCGCGCGTGCGCGGGATCCTCGCGGCCAACAAGGGCGGTCTCGAGACCGTCCTCGCGCAGGTGGTCGTCGACGCGACCGGAGACGCCGACGTCGCCGCCCGCGCGGGGGGGCGGTTCGTCGTCGGCCGGGCCGACGACGGGTTGACGCAGCCCGTGACCCGGATCTTCCGGGTCTGCGACGTGGACGTCGAGGAGATGCTGGCGTACTTGAAAGCGAACCCCGGCGAGATGGACCTGCCGGAGCGCTGGGACGGCGGAGCGGGGTACACCGCCCAGGATCTCGCCGCGCAGTCGATCGTGATGGACGCCTATCCCTCGCTCGTGGCCGCGGCCCGGCGGGCCGGCGAGCTGTCCGTGCCGCGGGACCGCATCGGCGTCGAGACGGGGCCCGTGCCGGGCGTTGTGACGATCAACGCGACCCGTGTCCACGGCGTCGACGCGACCGATCCGGACGCGTTGAGCCGCGCGGAGATCGAGACGCAGCGCCAGATGTTCGAAATCTTGAAATTCCTCCGGCGGCGCGTGCCCGGGTTCCGCAAGGCCCGGCTGCTCGACTCCGCCTACCAGGTCGGTGTCCGCGAGTCGCGGCACGTCGCCGGCGACTACGTCCTCACCCTCGACGAGGTGCTGTCGGGCGCGGATTTTCCCGATACGGTCGCCCGCGGCGCGTACCCGCTCGATCTGCACGATCTTCGTCCGGGCGCCCAGGTGCTCGGCGCCCGGGTCGGCGGCGGCGGCGTGACGCTGCGGCGCATCGAGTACTCCTACGGGATTCCGCTGCGGTGCCTGCTCCCGGTGGGCCTCGACGGCCTCGTGGTGGCCGGCCGGGCGATCTCCGCGACGCACGAGGCCGCGGGCTCGGTTCGGGGCCAGGGTGTCTGCATGGCGACCGGGCACGCCGCGGGGACGATCGCCGCGATGAGCGCCGCCGCGGGGACGGCGCCGCGCGGGCTCACGGCGCCCGCCGTCCAGAAGACCTTGCGCGCACAGCACGCCGTCCTGGACGCCGCGGTCCCGGCCTCATGACCGGGCCGGGCCGCGCCAAGGGAGGCACGTCGAGGTGGGAAGGGAGGGACACCGCCGCGCGGAGCTGTTGATCGCGTACGCCGCACCACGGCGGGGCCGGATCGGTACGCCGGCCCGCCTAGATCATCAGGGGGAGGGGATCACGCGTATGTTGCGTCAGCCACGATACCGGGTCGCCGCGACCGTGTTTGCGATGTTGCTCGTAGCGGTGCTCGTCACGGGCTCGCTGCCCCAGACGTCGCGCGCTCAGAGCATGACCACGCTTACGTTCCTGGGGCCCGACTTCGACGAGTGGGTCGCGTTCGTCAAGGTGGCGAACGAGATCGGCAAGCCGATGGGTATCCAGATCAAGCCGGAGTACCTGCCTTGGGACAACGTCTTCCAGAAGGCGCTGATCGACTACAAGTCCGGCGTGAAGACGTGGGACTATGTCTACGTCTACAACACTTGGATCCCCGGGCTCGCCGCGGCCAAAGCGGTCATCCCGATTGACGACCTGATGACGACGCCCGCGGCGAAAAAGGCGGTGGCGCCGGAGGACTTCATCAGCCTGACCACAGTCGGCCTCCAGTTCCAGAACAAGCTGTGGGCGATGCCGATGCTGGCCGCCCCGTACATGATGGGGTACCGGACCGACCTGTTCGCCGATCCGACCGAGAAGAAAGCGTTTCAGGCCAAGTACGGCTACCCGCTCGCCGTTCCGCAGACCTATAAGCAGCTGATGGACGTGGCGCAGTTCTTCACGCGCAAGGCCGGCGCGACGCTGATGGGCAAGCCGCTCGACCAGGACTTCTACGGCGTCGTCATGGCGAACAAGAGCGGCGGCTTCCTGTTCCACCGGTACGAGCACATCCTCGTCGCGTTCGGCGGGGACCTGATCTACGACCCCAAGACCATGCAGCCGACGGTGAACTCGCCGCAGAGCATCGCCGCGGCCAAGTACTACGTCGCCCTGCACAAGTACATGGAGCCCGGGAGCGAGTCGCTGACCGGCGGCGGCGCCGAGCGCATCATGGCGTCCGGCCGCGGCGCGATCGCGATGGACGCCCTCGACAACATGCTGTCGGTGCTGCCGGTGGCGAAGCTCTCCAAGATCGTCGGCAAGGTCAGCTACACCCTGCTGCCGACGCAGGTCGCGAGCCGGCCCCACGCCAACGTCGGCGACGCGAACGGCCTCGCGATCTACGCGCTGACCCAGCACAAGGCCGAGGCGTTCAAGCTGGCCACGGCCGTGCTGAACACGCAGGGGACCAAGCAGGTGATGAAGGAGTACCCTGCGCTGATTCCCATGCGCTCGTCGGTGATCAAGGATCCGGAGGTGCGCACGAACTATCCGAACGTGTTCAACGCGATGAGCAGCTTCATCAACGGCAAGCCGTACACGACGTTCATCCCGCCGCTCAAGGAGTGGGTCCAGGCCCAGGATATCTACGAGCAGGCGCTGTCGGCCGCGATGTCGGGCCAGCAGTCCGTGGAGGACGCGCTCAGCGGCGCCCAGGCCAAGGTGGTAGACTTCTTCAAGCGGCAGGGCTACGTTAAGTAACCGCCTAATGCGGCGCCGGAGGGCCGCCGTCCGCCTCACGGCGGGCGGCGGCCTTCCGACCGGCGTCTTTCGGAGCGCGCGATGGGAATGAAGTGGGCGGTCCTCGGCAGCGGGCGGTTCTATTTCTGGTTGATGACGGTGCCCGCCGTGCTCTACGTGGTCGTGTGGCGGCTGGCCCCCGCGGTCTACACGTTGTGGCTCGGCCTGCACACGTACAACATCGTGTACGACAACGCGCCGCGCTGGAACCATCTGGCGAACTTCGTCCAGATCGCGCGCGACGGCGCGCTCCGCCAGTCGCTGGGACTCTCCGCGAAATTCGGCCTCATCGCCACGGCCGCCGAGGTGCTGATCGGACTCGCCGCGGCGATGTTCTTCGACACCGACCCGCCGGGACGGAACCTGCTGCTCGGCGTCTTCCTGCTGCCGATGATCATGGCGCCCGTCGTGGTCGGCACGGCCTGGGGCACGTTGTTCGACCGGACGGTCGGCTACATCCCCTACGTCCTGCACCTGCTGCACGTCCCGCAGCCGGATTGGATGGCGACGCCGGGGACGGCGATGTTCGCCCTGCTGGTCGCGGACGCGTGGGAGTGGACGCCGCTTGTGACGCTCCTGCTGTTCGCGTCGCTGCAGGCCATCCCGCGCGAGCACTTCGAGGCCGCGCGCGTGGACGGCGCCTCGGGATGGCAGCTGTTCCGCCGGATCATCCTCCCGCAGGTCACGGGCATGGTGCTCGTCGCCGCCGGCCTTCGCCTCATGGACGCGTTTCTCGAACTCGACAAGGTGTTCGTCATGACCGGCGGCGGCCCGGGCTCGTCGACACAGTTCGTGAGCATGTTCGTGTACAAGCAGGCGTTCCAGTTCTACGAGCTGGGATACGCGTCGGCCGTGATCACGGTGCTCCTGGCCGTCCTCGGCGCCGCCTACTGGCTCTATCTGCGCAGCTACTACCGGGCCCTCGGGGCGGCGAACCTGTAATGGACGCGCGCGAGCTGGCCCCGCGCGAAGGCGAAGCGGACGTGCTGCTCCGGCCGGCGGCCCGCGCGCGTGCGCGCGTCCGCGACCGCTCGGCGGCCGCCGCCCGCCGCGCCCGCTGGCAGATCGCGGGCATCATCGCGCTGCTGGCCTGGACGCTGCCGCCGTTTCTCTACCTCGTCATGCTGTCCATCAAGCCCGAGCGGATTCTGATCGACCGGTCGGCGCTGTTCTTCGTCCCGACGTTCGAACGGTACACCGACTTTGTCGCGAGCGGCCTGGCGGGGCCGATTTGGACGAGTCTGATCACGTCCACGCTGGGCGCCCTCGGCACCGTCGTGCTGGCCGGCCTCGCGGCAATGACGTTTCGGTTCCTGGATTTCAAGGCCAAGACGGTGCTCTTTCTGCTGATCCTGCTGCCGCGGATGTTCCCGCCCGTGACGACGCTGATTCCCATTCAGCTGACGCTGAAGGCGATGGGCCTCATCGATACCAAGACCGCGCTCGTCATCCTGTTCATCGGGTTCGAGATCCCGCTGGCGATGTGGGTGCTGCACACCTTCCTCGCGGACGTGCCGCGGGAGCTCGCCGAAAGCGCGGCGCTGGACGGCGCTTCGCTCCCGGCGATCGTGCTGAAGATCCTGTTGCCGCTGGCCGGCCCCGGACTGCTCGCCGCCTTCATCCTCGCCTTCATCTTCAACTGGAACGAATTTCTATTTCCCTTGATCGTGACGAGCTTCAACGCGCGCACCGGCTCCGTGGCGATCATGAGCTTCACCGCCGGCTACAAGAAGCTGCAGTGGGGCGCGCTGGCCACGCTCGGCGTGATCATGACGATCCCCGTGGTGCTGTTCGTGCTGGCGTTCCGGCAGTCGCTGGTCCGCGGCTTCACCGCGGGCGCGCTCAAAGGCTGAGACGTCGACGACCCGGAGGGAGACGATGGCGAACGGAGGCACACGCACCGAAGCCGATCCGCGCGGCCTGACCCGGCGGCGGCTGCTCGCGCTCACCGCGGGGGCCGCGGCGGGCGCGGCGCTGCCGGCCGGCGGCCTGTTCGACCGCCGCGTGCTGGCGGCCGCGGAGAAGCGCGGCGGAACCCTGACCGTCGGCGTGAACACCGATCTCGTGTCGCTCGATCCCAACGACATCGTGTTCGCCAACGTGCCGATGTTCTTCCAGGTCTACAACTACTTGGTCAAGTACACCACGACGCTGCAGGCCCGTCCGGACCTCGCCGAGTTCTGGGACGCGGCGAAGGACGGCATGAGCGTCGTGTTCCGCCTCCGCGACGGGGTGCGGACGCATTCCGGCGGCACCTTCGGCGCCGACGCGCTGATCGCCAATTTCCGCCGCACCAAAGACAAGGCCACCGGCGGGGGACTGTTCAGCCGCCTCGGCGACTGGGAAGCCGCCGACCGGCTCGACGCGAGAACGGTGCGGTTCCGGTTCGCCCATCCGCATCCCGACTACCTGGCCCAGATCGCCCGGTGGGGCATGGTGGACCCGGCGTCGTTCGCGACCGTGCGGAACAAGGGCGGCGGGACCGGACCCTTCCGCGTGCAGGAGTGGGTGCCGGGCGACCACGTCACCTTCGCCCGCTTCGACGGCTACTGGCAGCAGGGGCTGCCGCTGCTCGACCGCGTGGTCTGCCGCGTGTTTTCGGATCCGCAGGCGCTCGAGAACGCCTTCCAGGCCGGGACGGTCGACGTCGCGCACACGATCGTCAACAAGGACGTCGCGCGCCTCAGGCAGGCCGGGTTCCAGATCGCGCCCGCGCCGGTGCCGAACGAGTACTACGTGCTCGTCATCAACACGCGCAAGCCGCCGCTCGACAACATCAAGGTCCGTCAGGCGATCCAGCTCCTGGTGGACCGCGCTACGGTGGTGCGCACGGTGCTCGGCGGCGTCGGCCGGCCGGTCGCGCAGATGGTGACGCCCGCCTCGCCGGGCTACGATCCGAAGCTGGACGCCGAGTACGGGTACAATCCGGCGAAGGCGAAGCAGATCCTCGCGTCCGCGGGCATCGGCCGCGGCGTGCGGCTGAACTTCCTCACGTCTACGAGCACCCCGGAGCTGCCGCAGATCGCGCAGATCATCCAGGCGGATCTCCGGCAGGCCGGCCTCGACGCGAACATCACGATCCACGAGCCGGCCCAGTACTTTCCGCCCTACTTCGCCGGCAACTTCGATCTCAGCCTCTCGTTCCTCACGCTGGCGACCATCGATCCGACGGACTTCACCATCAGTTCGGCGTTCCGCACGGACGGGACGAACCCGGCGTGGATCCAGACCGGGCCGCCGCGCGAATACGTCGACGGCCTGCTCGGCCTCAACACGACCTTCGACATGCGGGAGCGGTGGACGCGGCTGCGCGCGGTGATCCGCTACATCCTGGATCAGGCGTGGGCCGTGCCGGTGGCGCTGCGGCTCCCCACCTACGGCCTCGCGAAGCCGGTGGCCGGGTTCGACGTCGATCCGCAGATGCTGATCCAGCTGAAGGGGACCTGGCTGAACCGCTAGGAGGGCGGCGATGCCGGCTGGTCCCGTCAGGGGGGAGACGGACGTGGAGATCCGCTACGAACTGATGCGGCCGCAGGACATCGTCGCCGCGCGCCGGCGGGCGCCGATCGCCTACCTGCCGATCGGCCCGATGGAGTGGCACGGGCCGCACATGGCCGTCGGTATGGACATGCTGCACGCGCACACGATGGCGCTCGAGGCGGCGCGCAAGGCCGGCGGGGTCGTCCTGCCGCCGCTGCCGCTCGGCACCGAGACCTATACGGACGCGGAGCGCCTCCGGCACCGCGGCTTCAGCGGGACCGAGCGCATCTACGGGATGGACTATCCGGGCTTCGCGCTGCCGAGCCTGTACATCGAGGAGAGCGCGTTCGCGCTGATCGTGCGCGAGGTGGTCCGCGGGCTGAAGCGCCAGGAGTTCAAGGTGATCGCGCTCGTGAACGGCCACGGCGCCCAGAACCACCGGAACACGCTCACGCGCGTGGCGACGGAAACGACGGAGCCGGGCCGCGCGACCGTCCTGCTCGCGGGGTACCTCTACGACGGTCGGTACCGCGAGCACGCGGCGATCGGCGAGACGTCGTACCTGCTCGCGTACCATCCCGAGGCCATCGACCTCGCGGCGCTGCCCGCGCTGCCGGAGCCGCTCGGGTACCGGGACTTCGGCATCCTCGATCGCCAGACCGTCGTCGGCGAGCCCACCCCGGACTTTACCGTGGCCGCGGAACACGATCCGCGCCGGGCCACCGCCGAACGGGGCCGCGACGACGTGGCCTACGAGTCCGATCAGATCGCCCGGAGGGTCAGCGAGGCGCTCGCCGCGCTCGAGCGGACGTAGGCGGGGGCCATGGCGGCCGGCGGGCTGGGACGCTACCTGGCGCGGCGGGGCATCGAGGCCGCGTTCACCCTGTTTCTCGCGTCCGTGCTGGTCTTTGCCATGGTGGCCGCGCTGCCGGGGGATCCGGCGCAGGTCATTCTCGGGGACCGCGGCACCCCCGACCAGCTGCGCGCCCTGCGGGCGTATCTCGGCCTGGACCGGCCGCTCCCGCTGCAGTACGGGGGGTGGATCGTCCGGATCGCGCACGGCGATCTCGGGCATTCGCTCATCAACGGCGCGCCGGTGGCCGGGCTCGTCGGGCGCGCCCTGCCGCTGACGCTGCAGCTCTCGCTGTGGGCGTTCGCCGTGGTCGTGCTGATCGCGTTTCCCGCGGGCATGTTCGCGGCCACGCGGCCGCGGTCGCCGCTCGCGGCCGCGCTGCGCTGGTACCACGGATGGGCCCTGGCCGTGCCGGTGTTCTGGCTCGGGGCGATCCTGTCGTGGTACTTCGGCGTAGTCCTGAAATGGCTGCCGCCCTCGGGGTTCGTCGGCCTCGCGGAGAGCCCGTCCGGGTGGGCGCGCAGCCTCGTGCTGCCGGGCGTCACGCTCGGCCTCGGCGTCGGCTCGGTGATGGCGCGCTTCGTGGAGGCGTCGCTCGGCGACGTGCTGTCGAACGACTACGTGCGCACGGCGCGCGCGAAGGGCCTGCCGGGACGTGCGGTGGTGTGGCGGCACGCGCTCGGCAACGCGCTCATTCCGATCGTCACCGTGCTCGGCATCCAGGCCGGGTTCTTCATCGGCGGGGCCGTGATCACGGAGGCCGTGTTTGCGATTCCGGGGCTCGGCAGCATGCTGTGGCGCTCGATCCTGACGCGCGACTATCTGGTGACGCAGTCGGTGATCCTCGTCGGCATCGCGGCGTTCGTCGTGATCAATCTCTGCACTGACGCGCTCTACGGCCTGCTCGATCCGCGGGTGCGGTATCAATGACGGGCGCCGCGTTCCCGGCGCGCCGATGACGGTGTCGGCGAGGGCGCTCGCGGGCAATCACGCCCCTCTCCGCGCCCGGGCGGCGCGGCGCGCGCGGGTCCCGGACGCGGGCGCCGTCTTCCTGATCGCGATCGCGGCCGCGGCCGCCGCCGCTCCGCTCCTCGCGCGGTACGGGCCGACGGACATGAGCAAAGAGACAGTGCTCGCGCTGCCGTCGTGGAGCCACCTCGCGGGCACGGACCAGTTCGGGCGGGACATCCTCAGCCGTCTCTTGTACGGCGCCCGGATCGCGCTCGCGATCGGCGTCGGGTCGACCGCGGTCGCCGCGGTGTGCGGGGTGCCGCTCGGCCTCTGGACGGGCTTCAAAGGCGGCGCCGTGGACGCCGCCGCGATGCGGACCGTGGATACGCTCCTCGCGATCCCCCCGGTGCTGCTCGCGATGGCGCTCGTGGCCGCGGTGGGGCCGGGGTCGGTGAACGCCGGCGTGGCGATCGCGATCGTCGGCCTGCCGCAGTTCGCGCGGATCGCCCGGGCCGGCGTGCTGACGCACCGCGAGATGGAGTACGTGGAGGCGTCGGTCGCCGCGGGCGCGCGCGACGCCCGGATCGTCTTTCGCACCATCCTACCGAACGTGCTCTCGCCGGTGCTGGTCCAGATCCCCATCGGCGTGTCCCGCGCCATCCTGCTCGAGGCGAGCCTGAGCTTTCTCGGCCTCGGGACCCAGCCGCCGCAGCCCTCCTGGGGACTGATGATCAGCGAGAGCCGCGAGTACATGTACGCCGCGCCGTGGTACGGCATCTTCCCGGGCCTCCTGATCGCGTTGACCGTGCTCGCGTTGAACCACGCGGCGGACCGGGTACGGGCCCGCTGGAGCCCTGATCGGGCGCGCTAACGCGGCGCGGGGGTGCGGATTTTGCCAAATCGGTTTGACTACCGGCGCCGCCGTGTCCCATAATTGCGGCGATGCGGCGCGGCGGGGCGCTCGGGCCGCCGGGCCCGCGTCCGGACTGCCGTGCCTGCGGGGGGACGCCGGATGAGATTCTTTGGGCATGCCGACGTGATCGTCGTCGGGGGCGGGACCGCCGGCATCGTCGCGGCGATCGCCAGCGCGCGAAGCGGCGCGCCGACGCTGCTCGTGGAGCAGTCGAGCGGTCTCGGCGGGACGAGTACCAGGGGTCTCATGAACTGCTTCGTGACCTTTCACGACGCCGGAGGCCGCCAGGCCGTTCGCGGCATCGCCCAGGAGATCGTGGACCGGCTGGTCCGGGCGGGCGGCTCGGCCGGGCACACCGCGGATACGATGGGTGAATGCGTGACGCGCGTCCTCTTCGACCCGTTCGTGCTCGGCAACGTGCTGTTCGAGATGGCGGGGGAGGCGGGCGTCGAGCTGCTGCTGCACAGCAGCGTCGTCGACGTGCTGATGGACGGCGACCGGCTGAAGGGGCTGGTGCTGCACAACAAGGGCGGGCTGCAAGTTGCGACGTGCGGTGTGTGCATCGACGCGAGCGGCGACGGGGACGTGGCGGCGGCCGCCGGCGCGCCGTTCGAGAAGGCGGCGCGCGGAGAGCTGCAGCCGATCACGCTGATGTACCGCCTCGGCGGCGTGGACATCGACCGGTGGGCCGATTTCGTCCGCGGGCGGCCGCGGGAGTTCGAGATGACGCGCGTGCCCGACGATCCGCGCGCGGAAGGGCTCGGGATCATGAGCCTGACGTATTTTCAGCCGTTCCGGGACGCGGTGCGGGCCGGGGAGCTGCCCCGCGGAATCTCCGGCGAGCAGGTGTGGCTCTTGTGCGGACGCGAGGAGGCGCGGCAGGGCGTCGTGACGGTCAACGGCACGCGGGTGGAAGGCCTCGACGGGACGAACCCGCGCGAGCTGACCCGCGCCGAGGCGGACGCCCGGCGCCAGGCCGCCGGGCTCAGCGCGTGGCTCCGCGGCCGCATGCCGGGGTTCGAGCAGTGCTACATCTACCAGACCGCGCAGCAGCTCGGCGTGCGCGAGACCCGGCGCATCGTCGGCGACTACATGCTGACTGAAGACGACGTCTTGTCGGCGCGGGCGTTCGAGGACGCGATCGCGAAAGGATCCACCCCCATCGACATCCACGGCGGCGCCGACGCCGGCGGCGAGAACTACTGGATCAAGACCACCGACTTGGGCATTATGGCGTACGATATCCCGTACCGGTGCCTCGTGCCGCGCAACGTGGAGCAGCTGCTCGTCGCGGGCCGGTGCATCTCGACCACCCATAAGGCCCACGGCGCGACGCGCATGCAGCCGGTGTGCATGGCGACCGGGCAGGCCGCCGGCACCGCGGCGGCGCTCGCCGCCGCGCGCGCGGTGCCGCCGCGCGCGATCGACGTCCGCCACCTGCAGGACGCGTTGATCCAGGCCGGCCAGGTGATTCGCGAAGACCAAATGGTGTGAGGCGATAGGATGGACGCTCACGGGTTGCGGGTGGTTCATTACATCAACCAGTTCTTCGCGGGGATCGGCGGCGAAGAGCGCGCCGACACGCCGCCGGCCGTCAAGGACGGCCCGGTCGGTCCCGGACGGGCGATCCAGGCCGCCCTCGGTTCGCACGGCGCCGTGGCCTCGAGTATGGTCTGCGGCGACAGCTACTTCAACGAGCGGATCGACGCGGCCGGCGAGGCGGTGCGCGCGTGGCTCGGCGCGCAGCGGCCCGACGTGGTGATCGCGGGCCCGGCGTTCGCCGCGGGCCGGTATGGGCGCGCCTGCGTCGAGGTGTGCCGCATCGCCGCGGATCTCGGGATTCCCGCCGTCACCGGCATGCACCCCGAGAATCCCGGGCTGTTGATGTACCGGGAGGCGTACGTCGTGCCGACCGCCGGCAACGCGGCGGGCATGGCCGCGGCGCTCGGCGCGATCGTGCCGCTCGCCCGCAAGCTCGGCGCGGGGCTCCCGGTCGGACCGGCGGAGGACGAGGGCTACCTGCCGCGCGGCATCCGGCGGCCCGGAGCGCGGGCGCTGCCCGGGGCGCGGCGGGCCGTCGATATGCTCGTCGCCAAGCTCGGCGGGACGCCGTTTCGCACCGAGCTCCCGGTCGAAGGCTACGAAGCCGTGGCGCCCGCGCCGCCCGTCGCGGACATGCCCCACGCGACGATCGCGGTGGTGACGACCGGCGCGATCGTGCCGAAGGGCAATCCGGACCACCTCAAGCGGTGCAGCGAGACGCGGTGGCAGCGCTACGAGCTGGAGGGGCGGACGCGCCTCGAGCCGGACGAGTTCGAGTGCGTCCACGGCGGCTTCTACAACGTCCCGGCGTCGGAGAACCCGAACGTCGTGCTGCCGCTGGACGCGCTGCGGGAGCTCGAGCGCCGCGGCCTCTTCGCGCGGCTCGCCGACTTCTACTGCACCACGACCGGCAACGACCAGCGGTTCGCGGACTGCGTGCGCAACGGCAAGGAGATCGCGGAGCTGCTCTGGCAGGAGCGGATCGACGGCGTGCTGCTCGTCGCGACCTGAGGGTCGTGCAATCGTTGCGGCGCAACGATCAGCAAAGAGATCGAGCGGCGGCGGATCCCGGTGGCCGTGATCAGCGCGCTGCCGCCGCTGGCGATGCAGGCCGGCGCGAACCGCGTCGTGCAGGGGGTCAAGATCGAGCACGTCTGCGGGGACCCGGCGCTGCCGGCGGAGGAGGACGGGGAGGTGCGCCGGCGCCTCGTGGAGCGCGGGCTGCGGGCGCTCGGGACCGCGGTGGAGCGTCCCACGCTCTTCGAAGGGGACGGCACGATGGTGACGGCGCGGTGACGGCGTCGATGAACCTGACCGTGGGGACGTTTCCCGTCCGCGAGGTGGCCTTCGGCGCGCCGGCGGGATGGCGGGACGGGCGCCTCGTCGTCGACGCGGACCGCGTCGCGGCGCTCGTGCGCGAGGACCGCCGCATCCGGCGCGTCGCGGTGGATCTCGTTCAGCCGGGAGAGGCGGCGCGGATCGTGCAGGTGCGCGACGTGATCGAGCCGCGGGTCAAGGTGGAGGGGCCCGGCCACACCTACCCCGGCATCTGCGGCCACGCACCGGACACCGTGGGCGACGGCGTCACGCACCGCTACGCCGGCCTCGGCGTGCTGATCGCGTCCGAGGCGCTGCCCCACATCCGGCGCACGGTCAGCGCGGCCACCGACAGCCTGATCGACATGTCCGGGCCCGGCGCCGTCACCGTGTACAGCACGCTGCGCTACGTCGCCCTGACCATCGAGACGCTGCCGGACCTCGATCTCACCTCGTGGAACGACGCGCTGCGCGGGGCCGCCCACCGCGTCGCGGCCGACCTCGCGGAGCTCGTGCGCGCCCAGACGCCGCCGGAACGGCGCGCGTACCTCCTGGCGCCGCCCGCCGCGGGACGCCCGCGGGTCGTGCACGTGCACACGCTCAACGCCTCGATGGTCCCGGGGATCGGCACCGGCATCTATGGGTACACGCAGCACGCCCTGCCGGTGCTGCTGCACCCGAACGAGATCCTCGACGGGGCGATCGCCGGCGACGCCGTCGTCACCTATCCCGGGAAGTGCACCTGGCTGCACGTGAACAACCCGGCGCTCGGCGCGCTGTACGAGCGCGACGGGACGGATCTCGCCTGGCTCGGCTCGATCATCTCGCGCACGCGGTGGGGCGGGCTCGACGAGAAGCGCCTCAGCGCGTACCAGACCGCCAAACTGGCCGCGATGCTCGGCGCCGACGGCGCGCTCGTCACCTGGAACCACGGCGGCAACGATCTCCTCGAAGTGATGATGACGATTCAAAGCCTCGAGCGCGCGGGCATCAAGACGACGTTCCTCACGATCGAGTCGGACATCAAGGTGGTGCGGATGACGCCGGCGCTCGCGGAGACCGGCACCTCGGAACCGCCGCTCTTGTTCAGCGTGCCGGAGGCCGACGCGATCGTCAGTACCGGGACCCTCGCCCCCGCCGACCCGCTGCCGGCGATGCCGCGGGTGATCGGCGGGCGGGACGTCGTGTTCGATCAGGAGCGCCCCGACGTCCGCACCCCCGCGGCCGGGCCGCTGGATCTCGAGGCGGTGTCGGGCGCATACTCGCCGATCTTCGGGCACTTCGACAACTACGGTCTGGGGCGCCAGAGCTACCTTGACTACTGAGGGCGCGAGGCCGGTCTCGAACGGCGTCCGGCCCGTCGTCCGCGCGGCGCGGTTTGCGATGGCCCATACCCCCGCGCTGATCGCGGCCGGCTCGAAGCCGCGGCGGGAACTCGCCGTGCGCGGGGCGGCGGAGCGCGAAGCCCTTCTCAGGCACCTGCGGTCGTTCGAGGACGCCGTGCGGTATCCGCCGCACCAGGTGATGCTCGGCGCGCTCCCGCCCGAGGCGCTGTGGGGGATTCCGAGGCCGTGGCATGACCGGCCGGTGGACGGAGCGCGGGCGGAGGGCCCCGGCGGCCGGATGCTCGACGAGATGGAGTTCTACGCGTGGCTGGCTCGGGCGGATGCGGCGAGCCTGCTCTATGTCACCCCGGAGTTCGCGCGGACGCTGCAGCACTTCGGCGCGCCCGAGCGGATCCAGACGATGACAGCCCCCGGCCTGGCGCGGGCGGTGGAGCGCGGCGCCGAGCCCCTGCGGCGCACGCCCGACGAGACGGTCGGTGCCGTCGTCCCCGCGCACGAGCAGGACGAGTCGCTCGCGGCGCCGGTGCTGCTGGAGAACCTCGCGGCCAAGGTCACCGGCGGGCTCGCTCTGCGGGCGCTCCTCGACGCGGTCGACTCGGACACTCCCGTCGACTACCTGATTGGATGCGGCGAGGAAGCGGTAGGCGATCGGTATCAGCGCGGGGGCGGCAACCTGGCAAAAGCGATGGGAGAGCTCGCCGGCGTCCGGACCGCCGGGGCGTCGGACGTGAAGTCGTTCTGCGCCGGCCCGCTGCACGCGCTTCTGCTGGCCGGCGCGCTCGTCGCCGGCGGCGTGTACCGGCGCGTGGTCGTGGTCGCCGGCGGGTCGCTGGCGAAGCTGGGCATGAAGTACCGCGGCCACCTGTCCGCCGGCTATCCGGTGCTGGAGGACGTCATCGTCGGCGCCGCGATCGACGTCGTGCCCGACGATGGGCGCAGTCCCGTCCTCCGGCTCGACGCCGCCGCGGTGCACCGGGTCGGCGACGGCGCGGCCCCGCACCAGATGGCCCAGGTATTGTCTTCCGCGCCGCTGCGGGCCGCCGGGCTGCGGCTCTCCGACGTGGACCGCTACGCCGTCGAGCTGCACAATCCGGACATCACCGAACCCGCGGGGTCGGGCGACGTGCCGTACCGCAACTATCAGATGATCGCGGCCCTGGCCGCGCAGGCCGGGGAGATCGAGCGCTCGGCGATGGACCGGTTCATCGAGGCCCACGGCATGCCGGGGTTCTCGCCGACCCAGGGGCATATCGCCTCGGCCGTGGCGTATCTGCCGCACGCGATCGCCGGCCTCACCGACGGTGCGCTGCGTCGGGTGCAGCTCGTGGCCAAGGGCAGTCTGTTTCTCGGACGCATGACCAATATGGCGGACGGCGCCAGCCTGCTGCTGGAGCGGAACGGGGCGCCGCCGGCCGGAGGGAGGTTCGCATGATCGATCTGCACGGCAAGCTCGTTCTCGCGCTCGGCGAGCGCGACGGCATCCCGGCACAGGCGATCGCCGCCTGCGCGGAGAGCGCCGGCGGCCGGGTCGTGTACGCCGCGACCCAGTGCTTCGTCTGAACGTCCGCGGGCGCGATGGATCTGGAGGAGCAGGGGAGGATACAGCAGCTCGTCGAGGCCGGCGAGCGCGACCGCATGGTGGTGGTGCTCGGCACGCCCAATGCCGCCAGCACGCTCATGATCGCGCTGACGCTGACCGAAGGCGACCCCAGCTACGCCGGACCGCTCGCCGGAGTCCCGTTGGGACTCCCCGTGTACCACGTGCTTGAGGA
This sequence comes from bacterium, assembly GCA_035308905.1. Taxonomy (NCBI): domain Bacteria; species bacterium. Next base: position 132,139 of record DATGFS010000042.1, read on the forward strand.
GAGCGTCAGGGACGCCATTCCGGCCGGGGTCTACGAAGAGCAAATCGGCCCGATGGCGTTCGTGCTGGACAAGCCCGGGATCGAAGAGGCCCTCGCCAAGGTTCGAACTCGGGTCAGTTCCTAGACATTCTCTTCCGAAAGGCGGCGAAACGATGAAGGAGTTGGTCGCGACAGGCTAGAATTGGCCGGACCATCAGATAATCACGTAACCTGGGTACCATATTAACCGATGCCAATCACGCCGGTCAAAACGACCAAACTCTACCTTCTAATTGTGGAGCAGCTTAAACAGCTGATCCGAAAAGGCGAGTTTCGGCCTGGGGACCGCTTACCCACGGAGCGTGAGCTTGCCCAACGGCTAAAGGTCAGCCGAGCGCCGACCAGAGAAGCGCTCGTGGCGCTGGAGCTGCTCGATGTGGTCGAGGGCCGGGTCGGCGAGGGATGGTTCGTCAAACGGCCGCCCGACGCGTCCCTCGAGACGACCGCCGAACAGGGCCGCACCCCGAGCGACATCCTGCAGGCGCGCATCCTCATTGAATGTATGACGATCGAGCAGGCCACCCGAGCGCATGACGGCGACGACGTCGCGGCGCTCACGCGCGCCGTGGACGCCTTCCAGGGTGAGGTCGACCGCGGGCTCTACAGCGGTGAGGCAGACCGCCTGTTCCATTTGACGCTCGCACGGATCAGCGGCAACACCGTGCTGTCCGAGTTCGTCGCCTATCTGTGGGATCTCCAGAACGGCCGGTTTTTCCAACTGACCGAGGGCATGAGCGGCCGGCAGGGAGAGCGCGTTCAGCGGTACGTGGCGGAGCACCGGGCAATGCTGCTGCACGTCGTTGCGGGCGACGCCAACGGGGCCAGCATCGCGATGCGCGCGCACCTGGAGGGAGTGTACCGGGACCTGCTGGATACGGAAGTGCCGGCGTCGCCGCAGTAGCGGCGCCCGGTCCGGGAGGGTGACGCACGCAATCCGTCGTCGATCGAGCCGAGTCGGCCGCCCCCAGGCTCGGCCGCATGGCGTGGCGGTCCGAGGCGCTGCTCGCGTGGGCGTTTGTCGCGCCGACGCTCGTCCTCCTGCTCGTGCTGGCGGCCTATCCGCTCGGCTACGGATTGTTCCTGAGCATGACCAACGCTCAGCTCGGCAATCCCGCGCGATTTGTCGGCCTTGCCAATTACGTCCGACTTCCGCAGACTCAGATCTTCGCGCTGACGCTCTGGAACACAGTATGGTACACGGTCGTCGCCGTCGCGGTGAAACTCGTTGTCGGGCTGGTGCTTGCGCTGGTCCTCGCGCAGCGCGCGCCGGGGATGAAGTGGATCCGCGGCGCGGTGCTGGTTCCCTGGGTGACGCCGGTCGCGCTCAGCGTCCTGGCGTGGACGTGGATGTTCGATTCCTCGTTCAGCGTGTTCAATTGGGCGCTGATGCATTTGGGCATCGTGTCCGCCCCGGTGCCCTGGCTGGGCAAGGCGGGCCTGGCCCGGTTTGCCATCGTGCTGGTCAACGTGTGGTCGGGTCTCCCGTTCTTCGGGATCACGTTTCTCGCGGGCCTGATGACCATTCCGCAGGAGCTCTATGAGGCCGCGACCGTCGACGGAGTCGGCGCCGCCGGGCGATTGTGGCGGATCACCCTTCCGCTGCTGCGGCCCGTCGTCGCGACGGTCGTCCTGTTCTCCGTCGTCATGACCAGCAGCGATTTCGCGACCGTCTTCGTGCTGACGCGCGGCGGGCCGCTGAACGCCACGCAGCTGCTGGCGACCCTCGCGTTCAAGCTGGGGCTGGCCACGGGCGATCTCGGCAACGGCGCGGCGATCTCGCTGTACCTCTTCCCAATTCTGCTCGTCGCGACCGTGTGGCAGGCGAGGCTCATGCGGAGGGCGTGGCAATGGTAGCGTCGCCGTCCCGCCGGGCTGTGATCGCGTACGTGACGGCGGCGCCGTTCGTCGCGTTCTCGCTCTTCCCGTTCGTCTGGATGCTCGTCACGTCGCTGAAGAAAGACAGCGAGCTGTACGACCTCGCCCAGAACCCTTTTCTGATACGGGCGGGGATCACATGGCAGCACTACCGGTTTTTATTCGAGCAGACGGCGTTTCCGCTGTGGCTGCGCAACTCGACGCTGGTCGCGATCTCCTCGACGGCGATCTCGCTCGCGCTGGCCCTGCTGGCCGCTTATGCGTTGGCCCGCCTGCGGTTCCGGTACGCGGAGGGGGTGTCGGTGTTCGTGTTCGTCGTCTATCTGATGCCCACGACGCTCCTGTTCCTTCCGCTGGCGCGCGTCGTGGCGGTGCTGCATCTGTCGAACACGCTGTGGTCGTTGATCGCGACGTACCCCGCCTTCATGGTGCCGTTCATCACGTGGATGCTGGCGGCGTATCTCGCCAGCATCCCCCGCGACCTCGAGGAGAGCGCGCTGGTCGACGGCTGCACCCGGCTGGGGGTGCTGCGCTGGATCGTGCTGCCGCTGGCCCGGCCGGGCATTATCACCGCGACGCTATTTGCCTTTACGCTCGCGTGGGGTGAGTTCATCTACGCGCTGACGTTCATCTCGACGACCAGCCTGAAGACCGTGACCGCCGGGGTCGTGGTGGACCTGATCCGCGGCGACGTGTTCTATTGGGGTTCGTTGATGGCCGGGGCTCTCGTGGCGTCCCTGCCTATCGTCGTCCTGTTTTCGTTGTTCCTTGACCATTACGTGGCGGGGCTGACCGCCGGAGCGGTCAAGGGCTAGGGGGGCAAGGGGGTGAGGTCGGCCGCCGATGGACGACGGCGGCGCGGTTGCGTCGCGCCAGGCTTCTCGGAGGAGAAGGGCTGTCTAGGCAGGGGACAAGGAGGGATGCCCATGAGAGTCACACGTCGGACGTTTCTCACGCAGGTCGGCGGGGCAGGCTTGGCGGTTGCGAGCGGCGCGCTCAGGCTTCCGCCGGCGTCGGCGGCCGGGGCCGCCACGCTTCGTTTGGTCGGGCACAGCTCGTACAACGAAGACAGCGACAAGGCGGTCACGAAGATCGGCGACGCGTTCGCCTCGAAGCACAACGCGACATTTGCCGGCGAGTTCATCGACCAGCCGGAGGTGGCGGCGAAGCTGACGGCCGAAGAGCAGGCGCAGTCCGGCCACGACATCGTCGACCTTCAGGACAATCTCCCGGCGATCCACAAGAACTACCTCGTCCCGCTCGACGACGTGGTGGCCGAGATCACGAAGGAGTTCGGGCCGTTCTACCCGGTCGCCAGGGATTCGGGCTACGTGGACGGGCACTGGATCTCGCTTCCGTGGCTGGGCAACTCGGAGCTGGCGGTCTACCGGTCCGACTACCTCGCGAAGGTCGGCGAGCAGCCGCCCGCCAACTGGAACGACCTTCTCCGCGCCGCGACCAAGCTGAAGAAAGCCGGCCACCCGGTCGGCATCGCGATCAGCGCGACGGAAGACTCGAACGCGGCGCTCTACCCGCTGCTGTGGTCGTTCGGCGGGTCGGTCACCGATACGCAAGGACGCCTGGCCATCGACTCGCCGGCCACCAACGCCGCCCTGGATTACGTCCGGAAGCTGGCAGCGCAGATGGAGCCCGCCGTCTACTCCTGGGATGACAGCAGCAACAACAAATACATCCTGTCGGGCCGCGGAGCGTACACCATCAACGCTCCGAGCATCTACCTCAAAGCGAAGCGCGACAAGATGGCGTTCGCGGCGGCGGTCAAACACGGCCAGCCGCCCGCGGGACCGAAGGGGCGCTTCTTCTACGTCGACATCCACGGGTGGGGAATCTTCAAGTTCAGCAAGAACATCGACCTGGCCAAGCAGCTGCTGCGGTCGATGTACACTGTCGAAAGCCAGAAAACGTTCCTCACCCTCGGCCAGGGCTACGACATGCCGGTCCTGCCGCACTTCGACGTGAGCCCGCCGTATGCCGCCGACCCGCAGCTGCGGGCGGAGCTCAACTACATGCCGCACGCACATCTGGCCTCGTATCCCGCGGCCCCGGACGCCCGGGCGGAAAAGGCCTACCAGACCTTCGTTCTCCCGAACATGTTCGCCCGCGCGGCGCAGGGCGCGTCCAACAAAGACTCGATCAGCTATGCTATGAAGGCGCTGAAGGACATCGGATACGCCTAGTCGCAACGGCTCCGCCCGCTTTGTATACGGGGGGCGCCGGACGGCCGGCCGGCTTTCCGGCGCCCCGACACCGGGGCGCCTCACGCGGGGGTAGGCATGCGCATCACGGCCATTCGAACACGGCAGGTCGACGTGCCGCTGCCGGCGCCGTTTCATCCGGCGTGGGCGCCGGGGCGCATCGAGGACAAGATCCGCCTGGCGTACGTGCGCATCGACACAGACGCCGGCGTATACGGCATCGCCGGCCACGAATTCTACGGCGCGGAGGAGCAGTGCGTCGCGCGCATCGCGCAGTACATGGTCGGCGAGGACCCGCTGCGGATCGAGAAGCACGCCGGCACGCTGCGGTACCTGTGGCCGTACTTCGGCACCGCGGTGTGGTTCGTCGAGATCGCGCTGTGGGACATCCTCGGCAAGGTCGCGGGGCTGCCGGTCTACAAGCTGCTCGGCAACTGCCGGGACGCGGTGCCCGCCTACGCCTCCACCGGGCAGAACCGTACGCCGGCCCAACGCGCCGACGACGCCCGGCGCCTCAGGGACGAGGGCTTCCGCGCGATCAAGCTGCGGATCCACAACGACACGCTGGCCGACGACATCGCGCAGGTCGCGGCGGTGCGGACCGCGGTCGGCGACCGCATGGCGATCATGGCCGACGCCAACCAAACCGACGTGGACGGCGCGCCGATGCCGGGGCCGCACTGGAGCTACCACCGGGCCCTCGAGACCGCGCGGGCGCTCGCGGACTACAACGTGACGTGGCTCGAGGAACCGCTGCCGCGCCACGCGTACGAGCAGCTGCGGCGCCTCCGTGAGGCGTCCCCGGTCCCGATCGCCGGCGGCGAGGTGAATCAGGGGTTCGCGGAGCTCCAGCGCCTCCTGGTCGAGGGCAACTACGACGTGCTCCAGCCCGACGTCACGCTGTGCGAGGGACTGCTGCGCATGCGCGCGCTTGCCACGACGGCGCAGGCGATGAACGTGGAGCTGACCCCGCACACCTGGGGCGATCCGCTCGGGACGGTCGCCAACCTCCACCTGGCCGCGGCCATTCCCAACGCCTCGTACTTCGAGTTCCCGCACGATCCGCCGGCGTTCCCCGCGGACGTCTACCAGCAGACCTTGAAGACGCCGCTCGTCGTGGACAACGGGATGGTGCAGCTGCCGCAGGGGCCGGGACTCGGCGTGGAACTGCAGGACTGGATCTTCGAATGACGTCCACGGCGCCCCCGCGGGGCGGTGCCACGAACGGTCGGGTGCGGGCCGCGACGCTGGTCGCGCCCGGACGCTACGAGATCCGCGACTACCCGATGCCGGAGCCGGCGCCGGGATGCGCGCTGATCAAGATGCAGCTGTCGGGCATCTGCGGCACCGACAAGCACACGTATCAGGGGTACACGACCCAGTACGCGGGCACGGCCGCGCCGCGGCAGATTCCGTTCCCCATCATCCAGGGACACGAGAACGTCGGGACGGTCGCGGCCGTCGGCGGCGACGGCGTGTACCGCGACGTCGAGGGGACGCCGCTCGCGGTCGGCGACCGCGTCGTGGTCGGCGCCAACGTGGTGTGCGGCGCCTGTTATTACTGCCGGCACGGCTTCCCGTACTATTTTTGCGAGCGGATGGTGGACTACGGCAACAACATGAGCGCCGCCGAGCCCCCGCACCTCTTCGGAGGCTGGGCGGAATACCTCTACGTCGTTCCGGGCAGCTTCCTCCTCCGGGTGCCGGACGACGTCCCGACCGAGATCGCCGTCCTCACGGAGGTCATGGCGGTCACCGTCGGATTGGATCGGGCCAAACAGATGTCCGCGGTGCCGGACGCGCCGTTTCTCTTCGACGACACGGTGGTGGTGCTGGGCGCGGGTCCGCTCGGAATGTGCTTTTTAATGAAGGCGCGGATGCTTGGGGCCGGGACGATCGTGGCGGCGGACCTCTCGCCGTACCGGCTGGAGATGGCGCGCGCCCTCGGCGCCGACCACGCGCTGGATTCGGGGCGAACGACGGCGACCGAGCGGCTCGACGCCGTGCGCGGGCTGACCCACGGCCGCGGGGCCGACGTGGTGATCGAGTGCGCGGGCGTCCCGCAGGTGATCCCGGAAGCGCTCGAGATGCTGCGGGTCGGAGGCCTCCTGGTCGAGGCCGGCAACTTCTCGGACCTGGGCGACGTGCCGATCAACCCGCACCGCCACCTCTGTACGAAAAGCGTGCGGATTCTCGGCGTCGGCGGAGAGGAAGTCGGCAGCTACGGACCGAGCCTGCGGCAAATGGCGCGCTACCGGCGGCACTACCCGCTGGACCGGTTCGTCTCGCACCGCTTCCCGCTCGACCAGGTCGAGGCCGCGGTCCGCAAATCGATCGCGCCGGACTCGATGAAAGTGGTAATCGATCCATGGGCCTGAAGGTGGGCCTGATCGGCGCGGGCGCGATGGGCCGCCGGCATCTGGAGGCGCTCGCGCGCGACGCGCGCGCGCAGGTGGTGGGCGTCGCGGACGCGGTGGAAGAGGCCGCCCGCTCCGCGGCGGCCGCCGCGGGGGCCGCGCCCTGCCGCGATCTCGCCGACCTCGCGGACGCGGGCGCGGAAGCCGTCTTCGTGACGCTGCCGAACGTGTTTCACGCCCGGGTCGTGCTCGAGGCGCTCGACCGCGGGCTGCACGTCTTTTGCGAGAAGCCGATGGCCACGACGCTCGAGGAGGGACGCGCGGTCGCGTCGCGCGCGCGGCGCGCCGGCCGCGTGTACCAGATGGGCTTCAACCGGCGGTGGTCGCCGTCGTACCGATATTTGAAAGGGCGGATCGACGCGGGCTTCGTCCCGTACTCCGCCAGCGTGAAGATCAACGACGGCGACATGCTGACGCCGAGCTGGTACACGAACGTCGAGATCTGCGGCGGCTTCATGTACGACACCGCCGTGCACCTCGTCGACATGGTCGCGTGGCTCGTGGGTCCGGTCGAGCGGGTCTCGGCGCTCGGCCGGCGCAGCTGCTATCCCGATTACGACGACATCGCGATGCTGCTGCACTGCCGCGGCGACCGCCCCGTCGCCTTCAGCACCTGCGGCCACGCGTCCTGGGCGGCGCCGCAGGAACGGGTGGAATTGTACGGCGATCATGCGCTCCTCGTCTCGGAGGACCTCGACCGCGTGCGGCACACCACCCGCGAGACGGCCGAGGCGCCGTGGGAGCAGCTGCCGTCGCCCGACCGCGTCACGCTCTGGGGGTACGTGGACGAGGACCGCGAGTTCATCGACGCCTGCCTGGGCCGGGTGCCGCCGCCGGTCGGCGCGGGCGAGGCGTTCCACAGTATCGCAGTGCTCGAGGCCGCGTACGCCAGCATCCGGAACGGCGGCGCGTCCACCCCGGTCGCCCAGGAGTAGCGCATGTATCTCTCGTGCAGCTCGGAGTCCTACGCCGCGGACCTCAACGACGGACGGATGAGCCTCGCGGCCTGGTTCCGGTTGTGCGCCGAGGAGCTCGGGCTGCGGGCGGTCGAGCTCGAGGACAAGCACGTCGGCGAGCCGTCCGCCGCACGCATCGCCGAATTGACCGCCGCCGCGGCGCGCCACGGCCTCGAGATCGTCAACATCGCGCTGATGAACAACTTCGGCCTCGCCGACGACACGCGGCGGCGCGCCGAGGAGGAGCGTACCATCGCCTGGATGGGCACGTCGCGCGATCTCGGGGCGCGGTTCCTGCGTACGTTCGCCGGCTGGCCGGAAGGCGACCGCGCCGCCCGGTGGCCGGCGATGATCGCGTCGCTCCGGACGGTGTGCGCGCGCGCGGAGGCCGCCGGCGTGGCGCTCGTGATGGAAAACCACAATCACGGCGGGTTCGTGCAGACGGCGGACGACGTCGCGGCCATCCTGGACGCGGTGGGGAGCCCGGCGCTCAGCCTGCTGCTCGACACGGGCAACTTCCTCGACGGCCGGCCCTCGATCGAGCGCACCGCGTCCCTCGCGCGGCACGCCCACGCCAAGTTCACGCGGGTCGGCCGGAACGGACGGGACGAGCGGATCGACAACGCCGGGGCGATCGACCTGCTGCGCGCCGCCGGGTATCGGGGCGCCGTCTCCGTCGAGTACGAGGGCGAGGAGGCCGGGCGGACCGCGGTGCCGCGCGCGCTCGGGTACCTGCGGAGCCTCGGCCTGGGCGTGCAACCCTGACGCGCTAGGGCTCCGGCAGCAACTCCTCCAGCACGCGGGCGTGGGTCGACTCATCGCCCGCGCCGTAGAGTATAAAGCGAACGTGCGCCACGGACGTCAGTTTCGGAATCTCCTCGATCACGGTGCGGAGCGCCACCCGCGCGGCCGCCTCCATCGGATAGCCGAAGACGCCCGTTGAGATCGCCGGAAAGGCGATCGACGTGAGGCCGTGCCGCTCGGCGAGGGCCAGGGCGTTGCGGTAGCACGCGGCCAGCAGGGCGCCGGCGGGCTCATCCCGGCCGTAGACCGGCCCGAGGCAATGGATCACGTACCGGTTCGGCAGGTTGTGGGCCCCGGTGATCACGGCTTGTCCCGGACGGATCGGGGCGAGCGGCCGGCACTCCGCCTTGAGGCCCGGGCCCGCGGCCCGGTGGATCGCGCCGGCGACGCCCCCGCCCGTTCGCAGCGCGCCGTTCGCCGCGTTGACTACGGCGTCGATGCCCGGCTGCGCGGCGATATTGCCCCGCACGCATTCGATCGTGACCCCGCGGTGCTGACGCCGGATCATGGTGGATGCTCCCGAGCGGCGCGGGCGGCCGCCGCGATCACTATACAGGAGCCGTAGGACTGCCTGCGAGGCCTGTCGCCCGTTCCTGCGCCCGCCCGATACCGAATCGGACGCGTGCCTGATGCGGGCCCCGGCGCCCTGCCGTAGACTCGATGTCAGGACGAGGAGGTGGGTGCAATGGCCAAGGTGACGAGGCGTGGAACGATCGTGGGGGACCCACCGATTGCGCAGTTTCTGTTCAGCGATACCCGTATGGCGTGGTTCTGGCTGCTGGTGCGGCTCTATGCGGGCTATGAGTGGTTGATCGCCGGCACGGAGAAGCTGAGCAATCCGGTGTGGACGGGGTCGAAGGCGGGGCTCGCGATCACCGGCTTCGCGAAGGGCGCGCTGGCGAAGACGGCGGGCGAGCATCCCAACGTCGCGCACTGGTACGCGGTATTTCTCCAGGGAATCGTCCTGCCCCACGCGGTTGTGTGGAGTTGGGCGATTACGCTCGGCGAGATCGCCGTCGGTATCGGACTGATTCTCGGCTTGTTCACCGGCATCGCCGCGTTCTTCGGCGGTCTCATGAACGCCAACTATCTGCTGGCGGGGACGGTCAGCACCAACCCGATCCTGTTCATCCTCGCCACCTGGCTGGTGCTGGCGTGGAAGACCGCGGGGTATCTCGGGCTGGATTATTACGTCCTGCCGCTGCTGGGGACGCCGGGACGGCCCGGCCGGCTCTTCGGCGCGCCGCCGAAGAAGATCCACCCGCTGCCGGCCTGACGGGACGCGGCCGCGCTTCGACCGACGGCGGCATCCAGGCCCGCCCGGCACGCCGGGCGGGCCTGGCGCGTTCACCAGCAACTTCCCGGTTGCTCCTGGTCGTGGCGCTGATCATCTTGGTGTACAATCTCGTCACGGGCGCAGCGTCGGCCTGAGCCGGACGCGGCCGCCGGCCGCCGCCGCGAAAGGATTGATATTCGGGAGGCGCGAAATCGCTGGCGCTCTGAGACGCAGCTGACATTTCGCACCCGGGGAGAGGGGAAACAATGACCGGTCCGCGGCACTGGCGCCGTCCCTTTGCGGCGCTTTTATCTTGGAGTCTCATCATCGCGCTGTGCGCCGTTCCGATCGCGTCGGCGGCGCCGGCGGCGTCCACGCCGTCCATTCAGGAGCTCTACCGCCGGGCGTCGCCGGCCGTGGTCTTCATCACCCAGGTCGACGCGGCGGGCAAGACGACGTCGCTCGCCAGCGGGTTCGTCGTCTCGCCGAACGGCGTCATCGTCACAAACCATCACGTCATCGATCCGGACCAGGGCGCCGTTCACATCCGGGTGAAGGTGCCCCGCGGCGACGTGTACACCGACGTCCGCGTGATCTACGCCGAATCGCGGCGCGACTTCGCGGTGATCACGATCAAGGCCGCGGGCCTTCCGGCGCTCCCGGTCGCCGATTCGGACAAGGTCGAGGTCGGCGATCGGGTGATCGCCATCGGCAACCCCAAGGGACTGGAGCTCACGCTCACCGAGGGGATCGTCGAAAGCGTCCGCCTGGATCCGCAAAACGGGTACCGCTTCATCCAGCATCAGGCGCCGATCTCGCCGGGGTCCAGCGGCGGGCCGCTGCTCAATATGAAGGGTGAAGTGATCGGCATCAACGCGTTCGGGTTCAAAGACGCGCAAAACCTCAACGGGGCGATCCCGATCAACTACGTCAAGCCGTACTTCACCGACTCGGCGAAGGTGACGTGGGAGGAATGGGCGCACGTGGCCGCGGGCGGCACGACGCCTCCCCGCCCGGTGGCGCCCGCCGCGCCGGTCCCGGCCGCGCCGACCCCGGTCGCACCGAGCCAGCCGGCGCCGGCGGCTCCGCGCCCGCCGGCATCAGGCGCCGCCTGGACCCCGCGGTCTTTCTTCGAGCACGTCGCCGACTTCCGCACGAGTGCCGACTCCTTCAAACGCGGTTTCGCCGCCGGCATATACGACGCGGTGTCGATGTTTGCCGCGGCCGCGCAGGGCCAGGGTCTGAGCAGTCCGGCCTCCGTGGGCCTCTTCCAGTGCCTTGACGGGAAAGGCGACCGCCTGGGCCAGTTGAGCACGTGGCTGGCGGATGCGACGCAGAGCGCCTCGGATACGACGGCCGTGGTATCGGTGGTCGTGCGGGCGTGCCAGCGCGCCTTCACCCCGGGGTCGTTCTTTGCGCACGTGTCCGATTTCAAGCGCAACGGCGACGACTACCGGCTCGGCTTCGCGGCGGGCGTGTACGACGCGGTGTCGCTCTTCGCGACGGCGGCGCAGGACGCCGGCATCGACGCCCAGCGGACGATCGGGCTGTTCAAGTGCCTCGATACGAAGGGCGACGTGCTCGCCGACCTGACGACCTGGGTGTCCGGCGCGGCCCGCGGCGGGGCGGACCGCGATTCCACCGTGGGGACCATCGTCAAGGCCTGCGAGCAGTGAGGGTGCCGTGCCGGCGGCGACGTCGAAGCGGGACCT